>JAICIW010000350.1 GCA_025928735.1 Rhodanobacteraceae bacterium
CGCTGGCCGGCAGGTAATACCAGGGCATCCGGTCCAACTGGTAGTGCTGCATCAGATAAAGGTTGATGCCGAACGCGAGGATCATGCCGGCCGCCACGCCGGCACTGCTCAGCAGGAAATTCTCGGTCTGGAAGTACTGCATGATGTGCCCGCGCGTTGCCCCGACCGCGCGCCGTATCCCGATCTGGCGACGCCGCTGGCCGACCCAGAAACTGGTCAGTCCCACGATGCCGAACGCCGTCACCGCCAGCATCACCACGCACACCAGCACCAGCATCCACACCATGCTGCGGGTGTTGGCGAAAAACTTGTCGCGGATTTCGGAGAACGTCCGGCCCTTGACCACGGCATTGGGCGACAGACCGCCGAGCTTGGCGACGGCTGCATGCATCACGCGCTCGCGATCCTGCGGCACGGTGCGCACCATGTAATCGCCCAGCGCGGCAGACGGCGAAACCGGAAAGAACGCCGCCCAGTAGAACTGGCTCACGCCGCCGCCGTTCTGGTTCGGCCGCAACACGTTCGCCACGACACCGATCACGGTGTACGAATTGCTGTCGCCCAGCCAGATCCGCTGGCCCAGCGCGTTCTTGCCCGGCCACATGCGTTCGGCAAGGCTCCTGGTGACGATCACCGAATGGCCACTCGGAATGTAGCTGTCGCCGAGGCTGCTGTCGGCGTACTCGTCGGCGTTGAACAGGCGACCCTCGATCAGGCGCATGCCCAGCGCCTCGGGCCCGCCGCTGGAGAGGTAATAAGTCGCGACGTTCGGACTGTTCTTCTGGAACAGTGCACCCGGCCCGAGTGCGATGTTGGAATTCCAGCTGCTGTTGCCGAGCGGCACCATGTTGACCGCCGTCACGCCCGTCACGCCCGGGATTTCCCGCAACGCCGCGATGTCGCGCGGAATGTCGGCGTGGGCGAGCTTGGGGTCGGTGCCCTGCACGTTGATGTCCACGAGACCGGTCTGGTCGATCGCGTTCGGCAGGTGAATTTCCCCGATGCGCTGGCCGATCATGAACACCGCGTTGCACAGCACCGCGCAGGCCAGCGCGATTTCCAGCACGATCAGGGCCGCCGGGATCTTGTGTTTGCGAAGTGCCGCAAGAATGGGTTGGATATCCATCGCTACATCTCTCTCATGACTTTCTTCGCAGGGCGGGTCTCGACCCGCCCTTGCTTCGTTTATGCCAACGGCGGGTCGAGACCGCCCTACACCGATTTCAACTGCGGCGCCGGCGCCACCACGCAGGCGCGCCATGCCGGCAGCAGGCCCGCGATCAGACTGGCGACCAGTGCGATCACGAAGGTGGCCACGAACATCGAAACGTCGAGGCGCGCGAGGCTGGCGTATTGCGCCGGCTGATGGCGGACGGCCCACAAACCGAGTTCCGCAAAGATCAGCCCCAGCACGCCGCCGGCGATGCCGACCATGCCGGACTCCACCATGAATTGCGCGAACACCGCGCCGCGGGTCGCGCCCAGTGCACGCCGCACGCCGATTTCGCGCGAACGGCGCAGGCACTTCGCCAGCAGCAGCCCGACGGTATTGACGACGCAGATCAGCAGGAAGCCGAACGCGAGGTTGGCCTGCAAACGCGCATCGTCCGGAACCACCTGCTGCTGGCTCAGGAATCCTGTCAAGTCGGGCAACCACGTGTTGGGACGATGGAACCGCCCCAGCGAAATCTGTTGCTGCACGTAGTTGGAAAGGAACGTCTTGTAGACCGTCGCGTCCGAGGCACTCGCCAGTTCCACCCACAGGCTCACGATCGCGCAGGGCGCGGTTTCCAGATGGTTGATGTCGAACCCCGTCGACCAGCAATTGACGTTCTGCGGATCCATGCGGTCGGCACGCGCGGACTGCAGCGGCAGGAATACCGCGTCGCCATTGCCGTAGCTGCGCCCACCGAGATTCACCGCGTAGAAGCGCGGCTGCGGCGCCCAGGGCTTCAGCACGCCGACGATGCGATAGTCGTGATCGTTGATGCGGATGGTTTGCCCCACGCTGTTCTTGCCGCCGAACAGCTTGTCGTTGAGGAAATCCGCGATCACCACCACGCGCGCCCGGTTTTCGCCGTCCTGCCCGCTCCAGCCGCTGCCGTACTGGAATGGCGCATCGAACATCGCGAAAAAGTCCGCGGTGGTGGTCACGCCGTCGCTGTAGAACGGATGTCCGCCCACGCGCAGCGGCGCGATCTTCGCCTGCGTCAGCGCCAGCACCGCCTGCCGCTTCGCCTTGCGCGCGTGCAGCAGGTTCATCGCATCCGTATACGAAAGCATGTTGCCCCACGGCGGCTGGCTCTCGCCGGGCACGTAACCTTGCGCCGGCAGCGGATCCAGTTCCGGCGTGAACAGTCGCGCGCTCTTCTGCGGCAGCGGATCGCCCGACAACAGTTTCAACACCGTGAGCGTGGTGATGGAGGCGCCGATGCCGAGGCCGAGCGCCAGCACCATCAGTGCAGTGAGTACACGGTTGCGCTTGAAGCTGCGCAGTGCGAGGTCGAGGTAATAGTTGAACATTCAAACGTCTCCTGATTCAACGCCCGTCTCCCACCGGGAGAGGTGGGGGTAAGGGTCCGAAACTTGCCCGACGTCCCGTCGACAGCGAACCCTCATCCGCCCCTTTGGGGCACCTTCTCCCGGAGGGAGAAGGAAACAGCAACCTTCACACGCTCCGCGTCGCCACCACC
>JAICIW010000408.1 GCA_025928735.1 Rhodanobacteraceae bacterium
ACCTCGCGCTTGGCCGGATGCACGTTCACGTCCACCGCAGCGGGGTCGAGTTCCAGGAACAGCACGAACGCCGGATGGCGGCCGTGGTACAGCACATCCTCGTAGGCTTGCCGCACCGCGTGCGCGACACTGCGATCGCGCACCAGCCGACCGTTGACGTGGAAATACTGCTGGTCCGCCTGGGCGCGCGACGCCGTCGGCAAGCCGATCCATCCCGCCAACCGCAACCCCGCCGCCGCGTGTTCGATGCGCAGGCAGTTTTGCGCGAAGGTGTCGCCCAGCAACTCGCCCGCGCGCTGCAGTTGCGCAGACGCATCCGACGCCGGCTTCAGCATGCGCACCGGCTTGCCGTTGTGGATCAGCCGGAATTCCACGTCGGGCCGCGCCAGCGCGAGCGAGCGCACCAGCTCGTCGATGTGTCCGAACTCGCTGCGTTCGGCGCGCAGGAACTTGCGCCGTGCCGGCACCGCGTGGAACAGGTCGCGCACTTCGATCGTGGTGCCGACCGGATGCGCGGCGGGTTGCGGCGCTGCACCGCCGAATGCATCGAGGCGCGTGCCGTGGCCATCGTTCGCGCGGCGCGAGGTCACGCTCATCCGCGACACCGACGCGATCGACGCCAGCGCCTCGCCGCGAAAACCCATGCTGGCGACGCGGGTCAGATCATCGAAGCTCGCGATCTTGCTGGTCGCGTGCGGCGCCAGCGCCAGCGGCAACTCATCCGGCGCGATGCCGGCGCCATCATCGCGTACCCGCATCAGCCGCATGCCGCCCTGCTCGACCTCGATGTCGATGCGGCGTGCGCCCGCATCGAGGCTGTTTTCGGCCAGTTCCTTCACCACCGACGCAGGACGTTCGATCACCTCGCCTGCAGCGATCTGATTGACGAGTTCGGGCGAAAGCGGGCGGATCGACGGCATCGGCGAAGTATGACGGACCGCGGCGGGTGCTGCATCCATCAGGCTTGTGTGTCGCGTAGGTTGGGCTGAGCGATTTTGGCGAAGCCCAACAACAACCCCATTCGATGCAGGGCTTCGCCCGGATGGAGCCGGCTCAGCCCACCCTGCGTTTCTGCAAGCGTGACCTCGAAGCAAATATCCTGGGCTATGCCCGCAACGTTTCGGCGTGCATGGTGGTTACGGCGCGGGCAAGGCTGCGCGCCGGGACTGCGCCCTTGTCGGCGAAGATGCCCGCGAGTTCCTCGTAGTACCAAAGGGTGCCATCGCGCCGGCCGGTAAACCGATCGAACAGCGCGTCGCCCAGCAGACGCAGGTCGGCGAGGATCGCGCGCGCGTTGTGCAGCTTGTCGCAGGCCGAGACCAGCAGCGAGGGCGACTCGGCGGGCATCGCGCGGAGATGCTGCATGTAAGCCTGTTTGCGCGCCTTCCACTCGACATACTTCGCGTGCGGCGTCCGCACGGCGGCCTTGTTTTCGAAGCTGCCGTCGGTGCAATCTCGCACCATCGCCAGCACGTCCCGTCCGAATGCCTCACCGATGCGGTCGGCATAGGCTTCGCCGCCGTCCTCGATGGTATCGTGGAGCAAGGCGGCGATGGCTTGGTCCTCGCTGCCGCCGAATTCGAGCACCAGCGAGGCCACGGCCATCGGATGGGCGATGTAGGGAATGTCGGTGCCCTTGCGTTTCTGGATACGGTGCGCGTCGTGGGCGAGCGCCAGCGCGGCGGCCAAGCGGTCGTGTTCGATCATGGTGTTCCCCTTCTGGACGCGAGGATGGTACGCCACGGTTGTCGCAGGGGCTGCGACACGTGAGAAGGTGCAGTTCGGCATCGCCGGCACGAAACGATGAAAATAGCCGGCGCGGACTGATGCTTGCCGGTCGAGCGCTTCGCCATTTCCGCGGTGCTAGGCTCGAAGTCAGATGAACGACCCTGATCCCAAACCACGTCCGCCCGAGAAACCGTTGCCAGGGGACTGTTGCGATGGCGGTTGCGAGTCGTGCGTGTTCACGGTGTATGCC
>JAICIW010000140.1 GCA_025928735.1 Rhodanobacteraceae bacterium
CGAGCTTGGCCGGCAGGAACGTCCGGCCGACGTGGTGCTGGTGGATCTGGATCTGCCGCACATGGACGGCATCGAGTTCATCGGCCACGTTGCGCGCGAACGCCTGGCCAGCGCGGTGGTGGTGCTGACCGCGCTCGATCCTGCACTGCTCAACACGGTGCGACTGATGGCGCGTGCGTCGGGCATGCGCGTGCTGGGCACGGTCGAAAAACCGCTGACGCAAGCCAAGCTCTCGGAAGTGATCGACCTCTATTTCACCGCCGACCTGCTGGCCGACGAAGACCCGGCCCCCGACATCGACGAAGGCCTTTTGGCCGAGGCGCTGGCGAGCGACGCCTTCGAAGCGTGGTTCATGCCGCAGGTCGCGATCGGCAGCGGCTTCGTCACCGGCGTGGAAGCGTTGGCGCGCTGGTCGTTGAACGGACGTCCGGTGCCACCGGTCCGCTTCATTCCGGAACTGGAACGCTCGGGCCTGATCGATGCGCTCACCGAACGCATCCTGGCGCAGACCTGCCGCTGGCTGCGCCGCTGGCGCGAGGCTGGCATGAAGCTCACCGCCTCCGTGAACGTGTCGATGCACAACCTTGCCGACACCGCCGCGGCCGATCGCTATCAGGCGATCGTGCAGGCCGCCGGCGTGGACCCGCACGACGTCACGCTGGAGATCACCGAGTCGGCGATGATGCACGAAGCCGCGCAAGTGTTGAACGTGCTGGCGCGCTTGCGCCTGAAAGGGTTCGGGCTGTCGGTCGATGATTTCGGCACCGGCTGGTCATCGCTGTCGCAACTGGCGCAACTGCCGGTGACCGAACTCAAGATCGACCGCGGCTTCATCAATGGCGCCGCCGATGCGCGCAATCGCGCGGTGGTCGAGGCCAGCCTCGATCTCGGCCGCAAGCTCAAGCTGGTCACGGTGGCCGAAGGCGTGCGCAGCGTCGACGAATGGCAGATGCTGGCCGAACTCGGTTGCAGCCGCGCGCAGGGCGAATTGATCGGCATGGCGGTACCCGGCGACCAGCTCGGCGCCGCGATCGAGAAGTGGCGACGCCGCCAGCCATGAGGCGCCGGTTCTGGAAGGCCAAGTTCTGGAAGGCCAGGTTCTGGACGGTGCGTCGCCAACTCCTGCTGCTGTTCGGCGTGATGCTGGTCGCCGCCGGCTGCGTGCTGGCGCTGGACGCGATCTACCAGCGCAATCACGAGGCCACCCTGAATCGCCTCTACGACAACGCGCTGGGCGGCCAGACGCAGGTGAAGGCGCTGACCGATTCCTACGGCATCGACATCATCGGCGTCACCTTCAAGGTGCGCAACGGGCTGATGACCTTCGACCAAGGGCTCAGCGCGGTCGATGAAGCGCAAAAACGCATCGGGCAGGCGTTCGAGGCCCTCGAAGCCGAAAGCATGCCGCCACGCCAGCACGAACTGCTGGTCGCGATCCGGCAAGAGCGCGCGCCTGCCGATAGCGCCATCGCGGCGCTGCGCGAGCAACTCGCCGCGCACAGCATGGATGGACTCGGCCACTTTGCCGACACGCGCCTGTTTCCCGCACTCGATCCGTTGCTGAGCGATCTCGGCCTGATGGCCGACCTGAAGATCCTCGATGCGCAGGATCAACTGCACGACGACCGCGTGCACGCGCTGCGCCTGAATGCGTGGCGCATTGCATTGTCGTTGGCGGCGTTGCTGATTGTGCTGTTCGCGGGCCGGGCGGTGCTGCGCAACGTCTACGGCGGCATCGAACAACTGGTACGCATGACCCGCGGCATGCGCGGCGGCGACTACGAGGTGCCGGCCGGCGTGCCGGTGCGCGGCGAAACACGCCAGGTCGTCGACGGCTTCATCGAAATGCGCGAAGAAGTGAAGCAGAAGGACGCGGCGTTGCGGCTGAGCGAAGCGCGCGCGCACGAGGCCAGCCGGGCCAAGAGTGCGTTCCTCGCCGCGATGAGCCACGAGATCCGCACGCCGATGATCGGCATCACCGGGATGCTGGAACTGCTGGAGCACACGCGCCTCGACGCCGAGCAGCGGCGCAGCGTCGCGATCGTGCAAAGCTCCGCACAGAGCCTGCTGCAGATCATCGGCGACATTCTCGACTTCTCCAAGATCGAAGCCGGCCGGATGGAATTGGCGCCGCGCGACGTCGACCTGCGCCGGCTGGTCGAACAGGCGATCGGCAATTATCTCGGCATCGCATCCAGCAAGGGCCTGACGCTGGAACTTGCGATCGACCACGATCTTGCGCCCGCCTACGTCGCCGATCCGCTGCGGCTGCGCCAGATCCTTTCCAATTTCCTGTCAAATGCGTTGAAGTTCACCCGCACCGGCGGCATCACCGTGCGCATCGAGTGCGTAGGCAAGCTTGAGGACGGCCGCGAGAGCGTCGCGTTGCGCGTGCGCGACTCGGGCATCGGCATCAGCGACGAACAGCGCGCGCTGCTGTTCCAGCCGTTTTCGCAGGCCGAAAGCGGCACCGCGCGCACCTTCGGCGGCACCGGGTTGGGACTCGCGATTTGCCGGCAGCTTGCGGATCTGATGGACGGCACGATCGAACTGGCCAGCAAACCCGGCGTCGGCAGCACCTTCAGCCTCATTCTGCCGCTTGCCGAGGGCGACCCCGCACGCGTGGAGCCCGAACGTCGCGTGGTGCCTGAAGAAGATTTCCCGACGCGGTCACTGCCCGGCGTGGACGCCGCGCGACGCGAGCACAGCCTGGTACTGGTGGTGGACGATCACGCCACCAATCGCGAAGTGCTGACGCGCCAGTTGGCACGCGCAGGCTTCGCCTGCGAAACCGCGGCCGATGGCGAGGAAGGCCTGCGCCGCTGGCGTACCGGCGATTACGCGCTGGTGCTCACCGACATCCACATGCCGAAGATGGACGGCTATCAGTTGACCGCCGCGATCCGCAAGGCCGAGCGCGCGGACCAGCGCGAGCGCACGCCGATCATCGCGGTCACCGCGAACGTCAGCAAGGGCGAAGCCGAGCATTGCATCGCGATGGGCATGGACGCGTTCCTCGGCAAACCCCTGCGCATCGCGCAGGTGTCCGCGCAACTGCGGCGCTGGCTGCCGCATGTCGAATTTGCTGCCGGCGCCAATGCCTCAACCGCCGGCATGCCGGCGGGAACTCTTGCGATGTCCGACGATGAAGTGCTGTCCGCGCCCTCGGCGCCGGTCGACCGTGCCGTACTGAACGAAATCGCCGGCCACGATGCCACCCTCGCGCGCAACTTGCTCCACGATTTCCTGGCCGCGATCCGCACGGACCTGACCGGCCTGCGAGCCGCGCACGCCGCCGCCGATCTGGCCGAGGCCACCCGCCAGGCGCACCGCATCAAGGGCGCCGCCGCGCTGTTGGGCGCGCGCGACGTGCAGCAAGCCGCGGCCGAGGCGGAAGCGGCGGGCCGCGCGAATGACACGGACAACATGGAAAAGGCGTCGCGCACGTTGGATCGGGCGATCGACGTGCTGGCGGTCTGGGTCGAGCGCTAGGGAACCCGGACAACCATTGTCATTCCTGCGACGCGGAGAGCGGCCAAGGGTGGCCGCGTTATGGGGAGTGCAGGAACCCGGTGTTCTTCTGTAACCATTGATGCTTGAAGTCGCTGGGTCCCGGATATCGCTTCGCGATTCCGGGATGACGAGCAAACTTCAACGCTCTCGCCAAGCAAACAAGCGAGACGCGTTCGCGGCGATAATCGCGGCGCATGCAAACACTGATCTCAAGATGGCGACGACACTTGCCGGCCGCGGCGTTGTGTGCGCTCGTCGCACTCGCCGGTGCGACCCGCGCCGATCCGCCGTCCGCGTCTTCCGCAAATCAGCCGCAGAGCGGACGCGAAGCCGCCACCAGGGCCAAACTCGCCGACGTGCGCGCCGAAATCGCCAGGATCGCCGAAGCGCAAAAAGCCACCGCCAGCAAGCGCGACGTCATCGATGCCAAGCTGGCCGAGCAGGCCGGGCAACTCAACCAGATTGCCAACGCAGTGCGTGATACCGATGCGGCGATCGCCGCCAGGTCCGCGTCGCTGGGCGACCTCGAACAGCAGCGCGCGCAACTCGAAGACAAGCTTTCCGGCCAGCGCGCCGCGCTGGCGGATTTGTTGCGCGCAGCCTACACGCTGGATCGGGGCAGCGACCTGTCGCTGCTGCTGGGCGACGACGATATCGCGAAGATCGATCGCGCGCTCGCGTATTCGCGCTATTTCCAGCACGACCGCATCGCGCGCATCCGCGCGCTGCTGGGTCAGGTCGCGCAACTCGACCAGGTCAAGGCCTCGATCCAAACGGAAACGGACGCGCTGAAACAACAGCGCGAGCAGCGCAACATGCAATCCGCACAACTCGAACAATCGCGCGCCACGCAGCAGAAACTGCTGGCCAAAGCGGATGCGCAACTCGCAGAGCAGAAGGACAGGATCGCGGCCCTGCAGCACGATGCCGAAGCGCTGGACAAATTGCTGAAGCAATTGCAGAACGTGTTCGCGGACATCCCCGCCCAGCTCGGCAAGAACACGCCATTCGCGCAATTGCGCGGCAAACTCGACCGGCCAGTCGCGGGCACACCGCACAACGGTATCGGCACGCTCGCGCAAGGCATCGTGATTGCGGCCAAACCCGGCACCGAGGTGCACGCGGTCGCTTATGGGCGGGTGGCGTGGGCGAATTTCATGCGCGGCTACGGCATGTTGGTGATCGTCGACCAGGGCGATGGCTGGATGAGCCTGTACGGCGGCAACGAGGCCGCGCTGGTGGAAGTCGGCGACTGGGTGAGACCCGGCCAACCCATCGCGACGGTGGGACGCGACCCCGAACAGGGCGGCGCATGGTTCGGCCTGCGCCGCGACGGCAAGTCGGTCGATCCGCACGGCTGGTTCGCCAAGTAGCCGCGGGCACCAATGTCGGTGCAAGGCGAAGCGCCTACAATGAACTGCCGCGTCCGCGCGCGGTCTTCGTATCGGCTCATACGGTGTCGCAATGATTCGAACTTCGCAAACCTGCCTGGTTAGCCTGCTGGTCGTCTGCACGGGCCTGGCTTTCGCCGCGCCGCCGCCCGCACAGCCACATCCCGCGCCGGCACCCGCGGCCAGCGTCGCCACGCCCGCCGAGGCTTCCTCGATCGCGAAAGCAGCCGGCGATGTGCCGAGCCTCGAAGAAATCCAGACTTTCACCCGCGCGTTCCAGATGATCAAGCAGGCGTACGTCGATCCGATCAACGACAACCAATTGATGCAGGCCGCGATCAGCGGAATGCTTTCGGGCCTCGATCCGCACAGCGAGTTCCTCGACAAGCACGCGCTGAAGGATCTGAACGAAGACACCTCGGGTGCCTATGCCGGACTCGGCATCGAAGTGGCGCAGGTGAATCATCAGCTCGTGATCATCGCGCCGCTGGACGGCGGCCCCGCCAAGCGCGCGGGCGTGCTGGCGGGCGACGTGATCGAGGCGATCGATGGCGTGGTGGTGCAACCCGATGCGATCGACGCGGCGATGAAGCGGCTGCGCGGACCGATCGGTTCGAAAATCACGCTGACGATCCTGCATCCCGATGGCGACAAACCGGTGACGATTCCGCTGGTGCGCGAACGCATCCGCGTCGCCAGCGTCACCGCGCGGATGCTGGAACCCGGCTATGCCTACATCCGCGTCAGCGAATTCCAGGAAGACACCGCGAACGAACTGACCGACGCGCTCGGCAAGCTGCAGAAACAGCATGGCCCGTTGCGCGGCGCCGTGCTGGATCTGCGATCCAATCCGGGCGGACTGGTGACCAGCGCGGTGGGCGTCGCCGATGATTTCCTCGATTCCGGAATGATCGTCAGCACGCGCGGCCGGCTGCCGCAATCCGACCTCAAGTTCACCGCGACGCCGGGCGACCTGCTGGATGGCGCGCCCATGGTGGTGCTGGTCGACAACGGCACCGCTTCGGCGGCGGAAATCGTCACCGGCGCATTGAAGGATCACCATCGCGCGCTGGTGATGGGCCGGCGCACCTTCGGCAAGGGTTCGGTGCAGACGATCCTGCCGGTCGGCGACGGCGACGCGGTGAAACTGACGACGGCGCGCTACTACACGCCCGACGGCACCTCGATCCAGGTCGCCGGCATCACGCCCGACATCGTGCTGGGCAAGATCACGGTACAAGCTGATCGCAATCCGTCGCTGGACGACGACGAACACGAAAGCGACCTTCCCAACCACCTTCGCGGCAGCAAGATCGCCGCGGCTCCGCCCGACACCGGCGAACTCGCGATCAAGGATTACGCGTTGTC
>JAICIW010000271.1 GCA_025928735.1 Rhodanobacteraceae bacterium
GACGTCGAACAGGAAAACGAGGGGCGCGGTCTCGCTCATCGGGCCACCTCGGGCGCCGGATCGAGTTGCGGATCGTTCCAGCCGCCCGCGTGGGCAATCAATGCGTCGGCTTCTTTCGGCCCCCAGGTACCGGGTTTGTATTTGTGCACCGGCACCTTGTCGCCGATGATCGGATCGAGTACACGCCAGGCTTCTTCCACGCAATCATCACGGGTGAACAAAGCCGAGTCGCCGTCGATCGCGTCGCCCAGCAGGCGTTCGTACGGCGCCATGGCGGTGCGAATGTGCCGGTGTGCAATCAGCTCCACCGGATGCCCCTTCATCGCCTCACCGGGCTCTTTCACGCGGGCACCCAGCGAGATGATCACGTCGGGACTCAGGCGGAAACGGAAATGGTTCGCCGCGCCATTCGATGGATCGTCGAACACCTGTTGTGGCGGATTCTTGAGCCGCACCAGCACCTCGGTGCATTTCACGGGCAACTGCTTGCCCGCGCGGATGAAGAACGGCACTCCGGCCCAGCGCCAGGTGTCCATGTGGATGCGCAGCGCGGCGAACGTTTCGACGGTGGATTTTTTCGCGACCCCCGGTTCCTTCAAATAGCCATCGAATTGCCCGCGCACCACGTCCTCGGGTGTCAGCGGACGCATCGAGCGGAACAACCGCAGCTTCTCGTCGCGCATCGCGTCGGCACTGCGGTTGGCGGGCGGCCCCATCGCCAGCAGCGCCAGCACCTGGAACATGTGGTTCTGGACCACGTCGCGGATGGCGCCGACCTCGTCGTAGAACTTGCCGCGCCCCTGCACGCCGAAATCTTCGGCCATGGTGATCTGCATGCTGGCGATGTGGTCGCGGTTCCAGATCGGTTCCAGAAACGCGTTGGCGAAGCGAAAATACAAAAGATTTTGCACCGGCTCCTTGCCGAGGTAATGATCGATGCGGAAAATGTCGTGTTCGTGGAAGAACCGGTGCAGTGTGCGGTTGAGCGCGCGTGCCGACCTCAGGTCGCGCCCGAACGGTTTTTCGACGATCACCCGTGCGCCCTGCGAACAACCGGACGCAGCCAAGCCCTTCACCACCGGCACGAACATGCTGGGCGGGATCGCAAGGTAGTGCAGCGGATGCTGCGCGTCGCCGAGCGCCGCGCGGAGCTTCTCGTAGGTTTGCGCGTCGCCGTAATCGCCGTCGATGTACTGCATCTGCTTCGACAGTTTCGCGAATGCCGTCTTGTCGACGCCGCCGTGTTCCTTCAGGCTGTCTTCGGCGCGCTTGCGCAACTGGTCCACGTCCCGGCCCGAGCGCGCGATGCCGATCACCGGCATGTCCAATTTGCCGTCCTTGATCAACGCCTGCAGGGCGGGAAAGATCTGCTTGTAGGCGAGATCGCCGGTGGCGCCGAAGAACACGAAGGCATCGGACGTGGCGGTGGGCATCAACTCGGTTCCTTGTGCAGAGTCACGCGGACGTGGTGCGACGCGCCGTCATCAATCAGCGCGATGCAGGCGCCTGAACCCTGCAACGTTACACCATCCACTTCGATCGCGGCGACGCCATGGCAGACATGCTGCGGGTTTTCCACCTCGATCCGCCAACTCGTGTCGCCGCGACGGTACGTCAGCGCGAAACCCTTCCATGCATGCGGGATGCACGGGTCGATGTGCAGCCGGTCGGCCTGCAGGCGAAAACCCAGCACCCATTCGACGATTGCGCGATACAGCCAGCCTGCCGAGCCGGTGTACCACGTCCAGCCGCCGCGCCCCGTGTGCGGCACGACCGAGTAGACATCCGCGCATTCCACGTACGGTTCGACCTTGTAGCGCGCCAGTCTTTCGGGGGAATCGGACTTCCGGATCGGATCGAAGATCTCCAGCAATTCGCCGGCCTTGTCGCCGTCGCCCAGCATCGCGAAGGCGATCAGCGCCCAGATCGAACCGTGCGTGTACTGGCCGCCGTTTTCGCGCAGGCCGGGCGGATAGCCCTTGATGTAACCGGGATCGTGCGAGGTCTTGTCGAAGGGTTCGGTGAACAACGGCACCACACCGTCGTTCGGCCGCACCAGGTGTTCGTTCACCGCGCGCATCGCGCGCTCGCAGCGCTCCGGATCGCCGCGGCCGCTGATCACGGCCCACGATTGCGCCATCGAATCGATCCGGCATTCGGTGTCGACCGAACTGCCGAGCGGCGTGCCGTCGTCGTAGAACGCGCGACGATACCACGCGCCGTCCCAGGCCTTGGTTTCCAGCGCCAGTTCCAGTGCGCGTGCGTGATCGCGCCACCGCGCGACACGCGAATCACGACGATCGTCCGCGAATGGCGCAAAGTCGCCAATCACCTTGATCAGGAACCAGCCCATCCAGACACTCTCGCCCTTCCCGCCCGCGCCGACGCGGTTGAGGCCGTCGTTCCAGTCGCCCGTGCCGATCAACGGCAGGCCGTGCACGCCGGTCGCAAGGCTCGCTTCGATCGCGCGCGCGCAGTGCTCGAACAGCGTGCCGCGATCCGTCGAAGGTTCGGGTTTGGAGAACGCGTCGGTCTGTTCGGGTTTCAGCGCATCGGCGCGGAGAAACGGCACCCGTTTTTCGAGGATCCCTGCGTCGCCCGTCGTTTCGACGTAATGCGCGACCACGAACGGCAGCCACAGGCGATCGTCCACCATCCGCGTGCGCAGGCCACGCCCCGATGGCGGCAACCACCAATGCTGCACGTCGCCTTCTTCGAACTGGCGCGACGCGGACAGCAGGATGTGTTCGCGCGCAACGTCGGGCCGCGCGATGCAGAGCGCCGCCACGTCCTGCAACTGGTCGCGATAACCGTACGCGCCGCTGGCCTGGTAGAACGCGGTGCGCGCCCATACCCGGCAGGCCAGTACCTGATACGGCAGGCAACGGTTGACCAGCAGGTCCACCGAGCGCTGCGGCGTTTCGATTTGCAGGGGCGCAAGCACGCTGTCCCACCGCTGCCGCGAATCAGCGAGCAACCTTTCGACCTTGGCGCGGCGATAGCGATCGATCAAGCGCGTTGCGGTGGTGCGGTCGGCACCTTCGCCCAGCAGGAACACCAGTTCGGTGGATTCATCCGGCGCAAGTTCCACGCTCGCGACGACGGCGCTGCGCGCATTGTCGTCACTGCCGGGCGTTGCGCCATCGGCATTGCAGGCGATGAACGCCACCGCGTCCGCGAATTCCTCGCGCCACGCATTGCGGGCCAGCACCGCACTGCGCGCGCGATCGGATTCGACGTGCGTGGTCGGACGCGCGTCCGTTCCGATCGGCCCGAGCATCCACGTCACCGATTGCGCCACCGCGACGCGGCGCGCCCGGCCGCTGCGGTTGTGCAGGTGCAGGCGCGAAATCTTGACTGGATCGTCGGCCGCCACGCACTGGGTCAATTCCGATTCAATACCGTGCACGTTCGCCTCGAAACGCGCGTAGCCGGGACCGAAGCGCGCGACGTAGGTGGCGCCGCCAGCGCGGATCGGCGATGCGGTGACGCTCCACTCCGTGTCATCGTCGGCATCGCGCAGCAGAAATGCTTCACCGACCGGATCGCGCACGGCGTCGTTCGACCATGGGGTGATCGGGTTCTGCTGGCTATTGATGGCCCAGCAATAGCCAGCACCGGTGGCACTGACGAGGAAGCCGAAATCGGGATTCGCGACGACATGCGTCCACGGCGCGGGCGTGTGCGCGCCGTCACTCAGCAAGGTGACGTACTCGCGACTGTCAGCCGTGAATCCGCCGAACCCATTCCAGCATTGCA
>JAICIW010000254.1 GCA_025928735.1 Rhodanobacteraceae bacterium
AATTTCGGTCCGAGCGGACTTGGCGAAACCTTGTCCATCCTCAGCGACCGTCACGGACCGGTCGGCACCGCCGCGCAAAGCCTGACGGTGCGGGTCGGTCAGAAATAATCCGGCGAAGCGCGATCGCCTGGTACCCGGGCGACTACGGTCGACAACGCGTTGCGCTGTCGTCGATCCGTCGAATCGCCTTCCCGAGTTCACCGGCCATGCAGCGTCGTCGATGCCAGAATGTCGGGCGGATCGATCGGGCTTCGACGTGCAAAGAGGAAGCGGGGCGATTGCCCTCGCTTGCGACGCATGGTCACCCTCGTCAGACCCTGCCAGGAGCGGCACCGGATGGACAAACAGCAGGAGAATCTGCGGAGCGAGGCCCAGGCCGCCGAAGAACCCGCCGCGCGTTCGCTTGAATTCTGGTGGCTCAGTACGATCGTGCTGATTCTGGCAGCCGGCGCGTACACCGCGCTTCGCTTGCATGCATTGCCGCATGCACCAGAGCGGGTACTCGTCTTCCTGGAAAGGTTTTCGCTTGGCGTCGGCGCGGTGACGCTGCTGCTGATGATCTATCGGCTGATCGACCAGCGGTTGTGCAGGATTCCCGACGCCGCGTTGCGTTACAACATTCGTCGGATCGGCAAGCTGATTCTTTTCGGATTGCTGTTGGTGGTCGCGCTGACGGTGCTGTTTGCCAACTGGTATGCCGCACTTACCTCACTGGGGGTGATCTCGATCGTCCTCGGTTTTTCCCTGCAAACCACGCTCGCGAGTTTCATCGGCTGGATCTACATCCTGATCAAGCGGCCGTACTGGGTGGGTGATCGCATCACCATCGACGACGTCAGCGGCGACGTCATCGACGTCACCTACCTGGACACCACGCTGTGGGAAGTCGGCGGCCCGATGATCAACAGCCGGCACCATCCGAGCGGACGCGTGATCAAGTTTCCCAATTCGCGGGTGCTGACCACCGCAGTGGTCAATTCCTCGTGGGCGCTGTTTCCCTATGTGTGGAACGAGATCACGTTCCAGGTCGCCTACGACAGTGACTTGTCGTTTGTCAGCAAGGTCATGCAGGGCGCGGCCGAGGAGGAAGTGGGCGAGTCCATGCGCGCGGAGATCGGGAAATACCGCGAACTGCTGGCGCGCACCCCGGTCGACGAAGTGGAAGTGCGCGAGCGGCCGTCGGTGCACTTTCGCGTCAACACGAACACCTGGCTGGATGCGACGGTGAGGTACCTCGTCGATCCCAAGCAGGCCGGCGGAGTGAAGAGCCGTTTGATCGTGAAGATGCTGGAGCGACTGAACGCCGCACCGGAGCGCGTGAAGTTCCCGAAGGGCGATGCGCGCTGACATGCCGGTGATCTGGGCCCACCAGGACTCGAACCTGGAACCAAGGGATTCGCGTGACCCGGGGATTTCTGCCCGGCGCGGACTATCTCTTCGCCCGCAGCTTGCGCTGGGAGGGCGCGGGACGCTCTAGCCTGTGATCAAGGGCGCTGTAGCCCTCAGGTAGTCTCTGCACCTTCCGTCGGTGTACCGACGGCTTGGCTCAGGATTGCCACCGGCCGAACCGCTGAGGTTTCCCTGAATTCGTCCCGATCCCGTCCGCGGCTTTCGCCGCGGCGGCACCTTTCGATGAGTCCCCTGCTCTAACCGATTGAGCTATAGGCCCGTCGTGGCCATTTAAGCATGTTGCGGTGCGTGGCGCACCGATGCGCGATACGCAGAGTCCCCATCAGGCCGGCTTCTCGCCGTTACGCTCGCCGCCCCTTATCGTGCTTGACGCGGCCGGCTTGCGAAGAGCCACCGCGACAACGCCTTTTGCACCCCGTTACCCTGCTGACTCCGCACCCGTTCCGCCGGGGGCGCGACGCGTGCCATACCGGACCCTTCGCATGTTGAGCAGCATCCGCACCACTGCCCCGTTGCTGTCGAGCACCGTGTTCCTGTTGATGGGAGTCGGGTTGCTGCACACCCATATCGCGTTGCAGGGCGAGGCGTTGGGCTTTTCGGTCGCGATGATCGGAATCCTGACGTCGGGGTATTACACCGGCTTCCTGGTCGGCACCTACACCGTGCCGAAACTGACGCACCGTTTCGGCCACATCCGCACGTTCGCCTTCTGCACCGCGTTGCTGGCGGTGGTGGTGTTGGTGCAAGCGCTCACTTCGGTCTATGCGATCTGGCTGGTCCTCCGGATCCTGCAGGGGCTGTTGCTGGTCGGCCTGTACGCGATCATCGAAAGCTGGCTCAATGCCGCCGCCGAGCCGCGCCACCGCAGCTCGGTATTCGCGATCTACATGATGTTGAACCTCGGCGCCAGCGCGGCGGCGCAGCAACTCCTGCGCCTGCATGGCGAAGGATTCGTGTTGTTTTGCCTGGTGGCGATCCTGGTCTGCATCGCGAGCCTCCCAGTGGTCGCGACCCCGCAGTCGCAGCCGAGCATCCATGGGGTGCCGGGAGTCCAGGTCCGACGGATGTTCCGCCTGGTGCCGACGGCGCTGGTCAGCGCGTTGATTTCCGGGCTCGTGCTGGGCGCGTTCTGGGGGCTGTTGCCGTTGTATGCGGCTGCCCGCGGCCTTGGTGCCGGCGAGGTCGGTACTTACATGACTGTTGCGATCGCGGGGGGCGTCGCATTGCAGTGGCCGCTGGGGCGGCTGTCCGACCGTATCGACCGCCGGCTCGCGCTCGCCCTGATCGCCGCGGTCGCAGCGTTGGCCGCGCTGGCCAATCTGGCGCTGCCTTCGGCAGGCCACATCGTCGCGATGCTGCTGGTGTTCGCGTTCGGCGGCATGAGCTTTGCCGTGTACCCGATCGCGGTGGCGCATTTGGTGGATTATCTGCGGCGCGACGAGTTGCTGTCGGGATCGAGCACCGTGCTGCTGGTGAACGGCATCGGTTCGGCGGTGGGACCACTGGCGGCTGGCGCGCTCATGACGCTGTCGCGACCCGAATTCCTGTTCGGTTGGTTCGGGGTGCTGGATGGCGTGCTGGCCGGCTACGCGCTGTACCGCTTCATGCGCCGCAAACGCGAGGTGACTTCCGAGGATCATTTCGTGCCGCTGGTGCAAACGACCGCGGGTGCGCTGGACCTGCATCCGGATACGCCCGACAGGCGGGAAGAGGCGGCCTGAGTCGTTCGCCGCGGCGGGCGGATCACTCCCCCGTGGTCGGCGTCACCGTGGTCACTGCACTGCGCAACGCGCCGCGCAGGGTGCGCTTCTCGGCTTCTTCGAGCTTGCGGCCGAGGAGTTCGCTGGCGCGGAGCAGCAATTCGCGATCGAGTTCGTGCGGCAGCGGGGTGCGTTCGGGCAGCGCGAGAATCAACTCGCGCTGGGTGGTGTCGAGTGTCGCCGCGTATTCGTTCGCGAGTTCCTGCATGCGCGCCAGGTTGTGCGCAACATCGGCGTCCACCGCCGCGGCTTCGGCTTCCGCGACAGGCGTGCCCGCGTATTCGCGACGGAACAGGAACTGTCCGAGTGCTGCGGCATCGAGTTGACGGCGGGTGTCGGCTTCGCGTTGCAGCGCGGCGGACTGATTGCCGGAAGGATCCTTCGGTTCGACGCCCAAGAGGTGCACGCGGATGCCGTGTTCCTGTGCCTGCTGCACGCCCACGCGCAAGTCTTCGTCACCCGCCAGCAGCAGCGCATCGGAGATCGCGCGGTTGCGTGCGAGGTTGGTGAGGTCGGAGAAGATCAGGCCATCCACGCCCTTCTGTTCGCCCGACTGGTTGACGAAGCCGAGCCGCAGCTTGACGTTGTCGAGATAGGCCATCGCGAGATGCGCGGCGGTGGGGCCGGAATTGGTGCCGTCGTACCAGTAGATGCGCAGCAGAGGGCAGCCGCCGATGGTTTCCGCGATTTGCGCGAGGTATTTCGCGAACTCGGCGTTGGCGAGGCGTGTTTCGCCGCGCCGGAGCGGGCTGCCGAACAGGAGTTCGCTGGCGGATGCGTAGAAGTAGCCGGCGTCAACGAAAACGGCGATGCGGTTCATGGGGTTGGCTCGTCATTCCGGCGAAAGCCGGAATCCATTCTTCATGATTGGATCGTGAAAATCAAAATGGATTCCGGGTTCCGCGCTGCGCGCGGCGCCGGAATGACGAAGTCT
>JAICIW010000274.1 GCA_025928735.1 Rhodanobacteraceae bacterium
CGCCTTTATACTCACCGGCGACTCGCCACTCCGGATCGCGTGCATGCGCCGTCGCATCGTGGTTTCTGCTTTGCTGTTGTCATGCGGCGCCGCGCTGCTCGCCGGTTGCGGGCAGAAGGGGGCGCTTTTCCTGCCGACCAAGCCCGCGGTCCCGGCTTCCGCTTCAAGTGCGACGCCAGCGCCGGTGACCACCGCCCCACCCGCGTCCGCTTCGACGGACGCCATGCCCGCGGCGGCTTCGTCCAGCGGCCATTGACGCGCGCCGAACGTGGCCATCCACTTCACCAAGATGCATGGTCTCGGCAATGACTTCGTGGTGCTGGATGCGCGCGACGCATCGCTGCGGCTGGACCCGACCATTATCCGCGCCATGGCCGATCGCCACACCGGCGTCGGTTTCGATCAACTGCTGATCATCGAACGCGCGCGTGATCCGGCATGCACCGCGGCGTATTCGATACGCAACGCTGACGGCTCGCCTTCCGAACAGTGCGGCAACGGCGCCCGCTGCATCGGCGCGTGGCTGCTCCGTGCCGGCGCGGCAGCGATCGGCGAAGTCATGAAGCTGGAAAGTCCCGCCGGTACCATCGGCATGCGCCTGACCGATCCGGCCACCGTCGCGGTGGAAATGGGCGAACCCGAATTCGAGCCGGCACGCATTCCGTTCGATGCACCGGCGGCGGCGGACACTTATTCACTCGACATCAACGGCGAACGCATCGACGTCGCGGCGGTATCGATGGGCAATCCCCACGCGGTGCTGGAAGTGGATGATCTCGCCGACACGCGCATCGATCGGCTTGGTCCGGCCATCACCACGCATTCGCGTTTTCCGCGTGGCGCGAATGCGGGTTTCGTCGAAGTCCTGGACCCTCGCAACGTGAAACTGCGCGTGCACGAACGCGGCGCCGGCTGGACACAAGCCTGCGGCACCGGCGCCTGCGCCGCGGTGGCAGCGCTGCGTCGCCGGGCCCGCGTCGCGGATGCGGTGCGGGTCCAACTGCCGGGCGGCGCTCTCGATATCGAATGGCAAGGCCCCGGCCACGCACTGTGGATGACCGGTCCGGCGGCATTCGTCTTCGACGGCGAGTACTGGGCCGCATGAAGTGCGACCCTGCCTGATCGCCGCACAAGGGCGCTGTCGACGCAAAAACGCGCAGTGTCCATTCCATCCCGGAACGGCCTTTCATGGCCGGACTTTTCACCAGAACCGTTGCGTATCTGCGCGCGACTCACGAAACTTGGGCGCATGCCCCCGGAGCCCAGCATGGCCGATTTGACCCTGAAGCAAAGCCTCGAGGCGATGGACGTCGCCGAATACCTGCGCCAGCACCCCCGTTTCCTCGAAAACTTCCCGGACGTCGCCACGGAGCTGGTGGTGCCGCGTGAAAACGGCCCCGCCGCCTCGCTGGCGGCGTACCAGCTCGAAGCGTTGCGTGCGCGCAACCACGAACTCAACGAGCGGTTGGCGGAGCTGGTCGCGATCGCGGGCGACAACGAACAGTTGATGGTGCGCGTGCATACGCTCACGGTTGGCCTGCTGCGCGACGACAACCTCGCCGACGTCCTGAAGAGTTTCGTCGGCGCGCTCAACGAAGACTTTCACACCGATCTGGTTCGCGTGATGCTGTTCCGCGACGCTTCCGACCTGCCCCGTGCGGATTGGTTGGTCTGCGTGCCGGGCGGCGCCCGCGCGCTGCCGATGTTCGCGGACTTCCTCGCGCGCGGTGATGCCGCCTGCGGACGCCTCGCGCAAAACAAGCTCGATCGCCTGTTCGGTGACGACGTCGGCCGCGTGCAATCGACCGCGCTGCTGAAAATCGGCGAGGCCGGCATGCTGGCAATCGGCAGCGATGATCCGAACCGCTTCCACCCCGGCATCGGCACGTTGTTCCTGAAGCTGATCGCGCAGGCGCTGGACGCCGCGATCGCGCGCTTCGCAACCGAATGAACCGGTCCGCGTGAGACGTGAATGTCCGCCCTGGCTGCCGACACCACCCGCTTCCTCGAACACCTGAAGGTCGGGCGCCATTATTCGCCGGGCACGCTGCGCAATTACGCGCACGCGCTGGAGACGCTGACGCGTTTCGCCGACGGTCTTGCACTCGCCGCGTGGAGCGATCTTCGCGGCGAACAATTGCAGACGCTGGTCGCCAACGAACACCGCCGCGGCCTTGAACCGCCGTCGCTGCGCGCCATGCTGTCGGCGTATCGCAGTTTCTTCCGCTTCCTCGCGCGCGAAGGAAAGATCCAGAACAATCCCGCCGCCGGCGTGCGCTCGCCCAAGGTGCGCCGCAAGCTGCCTGAAGTGCTGGATGTGGACGAGGCGGCCGCGCTGGTGGAAGTCACGGCGAACGACCCGCTGGCGCTGCGTGATCGCGCGATGCTGGAGCTTTTGTACTCCAGCGGCGTGCGCGTGTCGGAACTGTGCGGCGTGCGCTGGCGCGATCTGGATGTCGAACAAGGGTTGCTGCGCGTCACCGGCAAGGGCCGCAAGACGCGCATCGTTCCGGTGGGACGGATGGCGCTCGAAGCACTGGCAACGCTGCGCAATGCGCAGCCAGCGGGGGACGATGAACCGGTATTGCGCGGCCGCGGCGATCAGCCGTTGACGCCCGGCGCGGTGCGCGCGGCGATCAAGCGGCGTGCGCGATCACAGGGCGTGTGGCGGCGCGTGTATCCGCACCTGATGCGGCATTCCTGCGCGTCGCACCTGCTGGAGTCGTCCGGCAACCTGCGCGCGGTGCAGGAACTGCTGGGCCACGCCGACATCGGCACCACCCAGATCTACACCCATCTCGATTTCCAGCACCTCGCGAAGGTGTACGACGCCGCGCATCCGCGGGCGAAGCGGAAATGAAACCCCTCTCCCTTCGGGAGAGGCGGCCGGAGGCCGAGTGCGCAGCACTGGGGGAGGGTACGGCTCTCGCACAATCTCCATCGCGAGACTCGGACCCTCACCCGGCGCTGCGCGCCACCCTCTCCCGAAGGGAGAGGGGAAACCCGTCACACGCCGTAACCGAAGCGCTCGAGCCACGGGCGCAGCAGCGGCAGCACGGGTTCGAACTGTTTCCGGTAATGCTCCCAGCGTCCCACCGCTGCCGGGCTCACTGGTTGCGTGACTTGCGCATAACTCGGTGTGGCGATGAACTGCTTGCGCCGCGCGTTGCCGGCGAAATCCATCATGGCCGACGCATCCATGACTTCCAGAAAATCGCCGAGGTTTGCAACGGCCGCGCCGGGATCGGCGACGACCGATTCATACCGCCACTCCAGGACACGCGGCTTGAACACCTCGATGTGCCGGCAGCACTGTTCGAACGCCTCGGTATAGCCCCGCGCCAACCGCGGCAGCGAGGAACACATCGTCCTGAACGCCGGCGAGCGGAATGCCTGCATGCTGCAACTCAGCAACACGTCGCACGGATGCCGGATGCACAACACGATGCACGCATCCGGGAATAGCCGCAGGATCATCGGCAGGCACAGCATGTTGAGCGGATTCTTGTCGACCAGCCGGCGCGGCCCGAGATCGGGCAATGTGTATTCGACCAACCGCCAATAAACCGCGCGCAGCTGATCCGCCTCGGTTTGCGTGAGGGCGGCCAAGTCGGCCGGATAGCGTTGCCCCGCGTGCTCCATGCGCTCGATCAACTGGTAGACGTAGCCGCGCTCGTCCATCGACCGGAAGTCCG
>JAICIW010000333.1 GCA_025928735.1 Rhodanobacteraceae bacterium
CGCGCTCATCCGCGACGCTGCACGAGGTCTGCTACGGCTTGACGCCCAGAAGATGGATGTCGAACACCAGCGCCTCGTTCGGCCCGATGCGCGGCGGCGAACCGCGAATGCCGTACGCCTGGTCGGGTGGAATGAACACCTGCCAGTGATCGCCCACGTGCATGCGGGTGATGATGTCGCGCCAGCCCGGAATCATCTGGTTCACCGGAAACACCACCGGCTTGCCGCGATCTTCCGTGTTGTCGAACACGGTGCCATCCAGAAACTCGCCGCGGTATTGCAGCGTGACTTCGCTGTCGACCGTCGGGCTCTTGTCGCCTTTGCCGCCGTCGAGCACCTTGTACTGCACGCCCGACGGCAATGTGACCACGCCGTGTTTCTTGCCGTTGTCGGCGAAGAACGCATTTGCCTTCTTGAGATTGGCGGTCGCCAGTTTTTCGTAAGCGGCGCGCGCTTCCGCCACCATCTTGCGCTGCATGGTCTGGATGACCTGCTGCATCACCTGCGGCGAATACTCGGGCTTCTTGCGCGAAAAACCATCTTGCACGCCGCGCAGCACGGTGGCGATGTCCACGTCGAGGTTGCGCTGGCCGAGATCGAGGCCGGCCTCGTAGCCGAGCGCATAGGAAAGTTCCGCGCGATTCGGCACGGGCGCGGCCGACGATTTCGGTGGTTGCGCATGCGCGCGGCCCATCGGCCACAACGCGCCTGCAACCAGCACCATCACGATGACGACCCTGTTCATGCCGATACCAGATCCGCTGTCCGTTTCGCGCAGCCGTGGGCCGCACTGTCTCTCGACGCCTGCTCTCGATGACCGGAGCTTTGAGTCGCCACCGCCCTGAAAGGTTCCCGAATACTAAGGCTTTTTGGCGTATTTGAGTTCGCCCGCGGTTACCCGCAGGTCCAACCGGTTTTCCGGCGGCGCCAGCGGGCACGTCGCGTAGGGCGTGAACGCGCACGGCGGATTGTAGGCCTTGTTGAAATCCAGCACGATCTTGCCGTCGCGCGGCATGTCGGCGTACAGGAATCGTGCCGCGCCGTAGGTTTCCTTGCCAGAGGTCGCGTCGGCGAAGATCAGGAATAACTGCGTGTCGCCGGGTGTCTCCAGCACCGGGTACAACTGGAACCGCTTTCCGTCGCGGTCGAACTCCGCCCTGCCCGGCGCCGGGTAATTCTCGATCGTGCCGATCACGGTGCCGGTGGCAAGCTGGAACGGCGGGTCCAGCGGCACCCAGTCGGCCACGATGCGCCACGACTCGTCGACGGGAAAACGCTCGATGCCCGCGAACTGCGTGCGCGTTTCGGCTTCGCCATCACGCACCCGCAGGCCCTTGCGGCCGCCGCGATCCACCGCGATGAAATTCACCGTACCGAACGCCACGGTGGCCGGATTGGCCTGGCTGTCATCGCGCAACAGCGCGCGCGTCCCGGCAACGCCGTCGATCTTCACGCCATCCGCCAAATCGAGTTCGATCGACAATGAGTTGTCGTCGGCCCATTCGATCGAGCCCAGATGCGTCGGCGCCTTCGCCAGCACGATGTCGTTGTCGGCCGCGCTGCCGATCCGGTTCACGCCCGGCTTCAGCCATTCGAGACCGATCAGGCTCAACCAGCCGTCCGGTGCGGTCAGGCGTGCAATACGCTGCGCGTGCCAGCGTTCGATTTCCTGTTGGTAAGCGTTATCGATATCCATCAATTGCAATCCAGAGACACTTTGCTTTTGCTCGTCATCCCGGAATTATTCGGCCACGTACGGCGTGCCCAGCGATTTTCGTTCGTCATCCCGGAATCGCGAAGCGATATCCGGGACCCAGTGACTTCGCAATTCCAGGTGTGCAAAAAAGTCACTGGGTTCCGGCTTTCGCCGGAATGACGAAGTGAAATTGCCTACCGTCCACGCAGGAACAGCTTGTCCAGTTCCGCAACTGAAAGCTGCGTCCATGTCGGCCGCCCGTGGTTGCATTGCCCCGACCGTTCGGTGACTTCCATCTCGCGCAGCAGCGCATTCATTTCCGGAATCGTCAAGCGTCGATGTGCACGCACCGAACCGTGGCAGGCCATCGTCGAAAGCAATTCGTTCTGCAGTTCTTCAAGCCGGTGCGAACTGCCGTGCTCGGCCAGTTCACCCAGCACGTCGCGCGCAAGTTGCGCCACGTCGGCACCGTCCAGCAGCGCCGGAATCCGGCGCGCGGTGACCTGGCGCGGACCACTGCGATCGAGTTCCAAACCGCATGCCGCGAGCGTGTCCGCGTGTTCTTCGGCCGCCGCGGCTTCGCGCTCGCTGACCGCGATGGTCTCGGGCACCAGCAACTGTTGCGCGCGCACCTGATGCGCGTCGCGCGAAGCTTTCAATTTTTCGTAGGTGACCCGTTCGTGCGCGGCGTGCATGTCCACCAGTACCAGACCGTGCGCGTTCTCGGCGAGGATGTAGATGCCCGCAAGCTGCGCCAGCGCGTAACCGAGCGGCAGTGCTTCGCCTGCTTCGGCTTCCGGCAACGGCGCATGCACGACGTGCGCGGCCTCACGCTGACCCAGCAATACCGCATACGGATCAGCATGCGCTTCACGCACGCCCAGGCCGAATTGCTGCGGCGACACGGAATACGCGATCGACGCGCCGCCCGTGCGCGCCGCCGCAAAGGCGTGGACCTGCGAAGGCGCGACCGCGGAAGCCTGTTCGCCCGCGCGCGTCTGCGCCACCGCATCGTGCAGCGCATGAAACAGGAAGTCATGCACCAGCCGCGCATCGCGAAAGCGTACCTCGCGCTTGGCCGGATGCACGTTCACGTCCACCGCAGCGGGGTCGAGTTCCAGGAACAGCACGAACGCCGGATGGCGGCCGTGGTACAGCACATCCTCGTAGGCTTGCCGCACCGCGTGCGCGACACTGCGATCGCGC
>JAICIW010000246.1 GCA_025928735.1 Rhodanobacteraceae bacterium
AAATGGCTTCATCCACAAGCTGGAGTCGATCAACGCCTTCGTGTTCTGCCAGCATCCGGCCGAGGCGCACCAGGTGCCGTTCCTCATCTGCGACGTGTGCGAGACTGCCACTGAAGTCTGCGACGAGGGTGCGATCGCGCAGTTGATCGAACGGCAGGCGCGCGACTTCGGCTTCCGCGCCAAGGCGCAGACACTCGAGGTTCACGGTGTCTGCAGGCGGTGCGGCTCGGCCTGAGCGGCCATCCAGGTTTTGGGCTTTCCGGGAGCGCTTTTGCGTATGGCTGTTGCGATCATATATGAAATGTTATAACATAACATTCATGTCATCGATCCAACATCAACCCAACCCTCGCCAGAACGCCGGATTGGCGGTCGTCGTCGCCGCATTCGGGTGTCTGATCCACGCCACGGCCTTCGCCGACGACACGGTGATGAAAAAGCTGCAGGCGTCACCGCCTGCCAACCAAACCGCCGAAGCAAATACAGCGCATTCCGCGGCGTCCCGAACCGACGCACCGCTGACGCTGGATACGGTACAGGTCAATGCGCGTCTCGACCGTGCGCGCAATGCGTTGTCGCCGGATACCGGCACCAGCCGGACGGTATTCGACCGCAAGGCCATCCGCCAGTTACCGCAGGGCGAGGACACGCCCCTGAACCAGGTGCTGCTGCAGGCGCCGGGCGTGGTGCAGGATTCGTTCGGACAACTGCACGTGCGCGGCGACCACGCCAACCTGCAATACCGCATCGATGGCGTCATCATCCCCGAAAGCATCGGCGGTTTCGGACAGACCCTCGATACCCGCGCGATCGAGTCGCTCACCTTCCTGACCGGCGCGCTGCCTGCGCAGTACGGTTACCGCACCGCAGGCGTGGTTGAGATCGATACCAAATCGGGCGTGCAGCTCGGCAATGGCGGCAGTTTCAGCCTGTACGGCGGTTCGTTCGGGACCTTCAATCCGGGTTTCGAATGGCACGAGAACCAGGGGCGCTGGTCGTATTATCTGACCGCGAACTTTCTCGAAAGCGACATCGGCGTCCAGAATCCGACGGCCGCGCGCAACGCGATCCACGACCACACCGATCAAATCAAGAGCTTCGGTTACGTCTCCTACCTGATCGACCACAACACGCGTGCCGGCTTCTATTTCGGTACGGCTGACAATCGCTTCCAGATTCCGGCCAACCCCGGCCAGTCGCCGCAGTTCATCTATGGCGACATCAGTGATTTCGATTCATCGAAACTGGACGAGAACCAGCGCGAAATCACGCGCTTCGGCGTGTTCAACCTGCAAGGCCACTTCGCGGGCCTGGATACCGACTACCGCATCGCACTCGGGCAGCGTTTCAGCAGCGTGGCGTTCCGGCCCGACATGACTGGCGACCTGATGTTCAACGGTGTGGCGTCCTCGGTCCGCCGCGGCAATCGTGCCAACACATTGCAGGCGGATTTCTCGACGCCGGTCGGCGAATCGCACCTGTTGCGTTATGGACTTTACGCGGAAAGCGAAAGCGCCGCTTCCAGCAACGATTCCCGGGTGTTTCCGGCCGACGCGGACGGTGCGCAGACCTCGACCACGCCGCTCCGCGTCATGGATGACCACGTCCAGCGCGCCCGCACACTGGGTGCGTACGTGCAGGACCAATGGCAGGTCGCCGGCAGTCTGGTGGTCAACTACGGCCTGCGCGCAGACCGTTACCGCGCGTGGTTGAAGGAAGGGCAGGTCAGTCCACGCGTGGGCCTGGTGTGGAACGCGACCGCGGGCACCACCGTGCACGCCGGCTACGCCCGCTATTTCACGCCACCCGACACCGAGCTGATCGCGCCCGAGGACATCGCGCTGTACGCGGGCACCACCAATCAGTTGCCGAACGACCGGACCGGACCGGTGAAGGCCGAACGTTCGAACTATTACGACGTGGGCGTTTCGCAAAAACTGGGCCGTCATCTGACGATCGGACTGGACGGCTATGACCGGCAGGTGAGCTACCTGCAGGACGAGGGTCAGTTCGGCGCCGCGCTGGTGTTCTCGCCATTCAATTACGCACGCGGTCGCGCGCGCGGTGTCGAGTTGTCGATCAACTACGAAGGCGGGCCGTTGAGCGCGTATTTCAATCTCGCGCAAAGCCGCGCGATGGGGAAGGGCGTCATCTCCGGGCAATACAACTTCGACGACGACGAACTTCAATATATTGACGCCCATTGGGTGCATCTGGATCACGACCAGAAGCTCGCGGCATCGGGCGGCGCGAGCTACGCGATCGACGCAAACACCCGCGTGGGCGCGGACTTTCTCTATGGCAGCGGGCTCCGGCGCGACTTCGCCAACACCGCTTCGCTGCCGTCGTATTTCCAGTTGAACCTGAGTCTGGCACACGGCTTCAAGTTGCCCGGCCTCGGCAAGCTGGATGCACGTCTGGTCCTGATCAACGCGCTGGATCGCGTCTACGAACTGCGCGACGGCTCCGGAATCGGCGTTGGGGCGCCGCAGTACGGTCCACGCCGCGGGCTGTATCTGGGCCTGAGCAAGAGTTTCTGAACGGGTCGCGATGGTCTATCGAGCGGTCGCCGCCTACCATGATGGAAACGTTATAATGTTGCACACCCCTACGGATCATGGGCTCGAGTCCGGCGATGCGCGCAACCATGCGGCGCGTGCCGGCGACGGGAACTTCAAGCAAGTGGACATGCCTTCCTTTCAATCTGCCCCCGCGTTCGTTCCACCGTCGGCCTCGACGCGATCGCCGCGTCGTTTCGCGACGCTGGTCGACCGCGTCGGCGCCACCGCCTCGATGCTGTGCGCGGTGCATTGCGCGTTGCTGCCGTTCGTGCTGGCGCTGCTGCCGTTAATCGGGCTGGAATTCCTGGCGGGCCATACGTTCGAGCGTGTATTCGTCACCTGCGCGGCCTTGCTGGCTTGCGCCAGCCTTCTTACCGCGTACCGACGCCATCGACATCCGCATGCGCTGTTTCTCATGGTGCCGGGGATTGCATTGCTGTTGGTCGGCATCGCGGTGAATCTGGACTTGCACATCCTCGTGCACACCACGTGCGTGGTGACCGGCGGCGTACTGGTGGCCAGCGCGCATGTCGTCAACCTCGTGCTGGCGCATCGACATCACCACGCGACCTGCACGCACGCACCGGCGCGAGCCTGAGTTGTTCAACGCTGTTGCGAAAAGTCAGGCCATGGAAGGCTGTTCTGGTGTTGCTGGTCCGGAAGGGTGACGGCGACGCCAACCTCCTGTAACGCAGCGATCAGGGACGAGCGCAAAGTAATTGTGTAACCCCGGCGCGAGCCGTACGCTGCGCGCATGGCTAACCCCCACGCTCGCGCCCATGACCACGAACACCCCCGCCGCAGCCGCAGGGTACTGGCGTTTGCATTCGCGCTGACCTGCGCGATGCTGATCCTCGAAGCGGTCGGTGGTTGGTGGTCGGGTTCGCTGGCGCTGCTGGCCGATGCCGCGCACATGCTGGTGGATGCCGGCGCGCTGGCGCTGGCCTGGTCCGCGGCGGTGTTCGCGTTGCGCCCCGCGGACACGCGGCGCAGTTTCGGTTACGCGCGGCTGGAAGTGCTGGCCGGATTCGTCAACGCCCTGGTGCAATTGCTGCTGGTGGCGGGCATTGTCTACGAGGCCATCAAACGCCTGCTGACGCTGGATGCGATCCACATCGAATCCGGCGTGATGCTGGTCGTTGCGGTGGTCGGCTTGATGGTCAACGCGGTGGTCTTGCGCAGCCTGCACGGTCACGACCATGACGACCTCAACACCGCGGGCGCGCGGCTGCACGTGTTCGGCGACCTGCTGGGTTCCATCGCGACGGTGCTGGCCGCACTGCTGGTGCGCTATCTCGAATGGCAATGGGCCGACCCGGTGCTGTCGCTGCTGGTGTCGCTGCTGATCCTGCGCGGCGCATTCGCATTGCTGAAACGTTCCTCGCACATCCTGCTGGAAGGCGTGCCCGAAGACGTGGCGCCCGAGGAGATCCGCGTGGCCCTGGCCGACGCAGACCCATCGATCATGGAAGTGCATCACCTGCACGTCTGGCAGATCGCGTCCGGTTCGCGCATGGCAACATTGCACGCGCGGGTATGCGAAGGCGGTGATGCGCGGCACGCGCTGCAAGTGATCCAGCGGGTGTTGCGCGAGCGCTTCTCGATCAGCCATGTCACCGTGCAGATCGAAACGACGGAGTGCCTCGATCCACA
>JAICIW010000407.1 GCA_025928735.1 Rhodanobacteraceae bacterium
CGCGACGTGTTCTACGTGAGCTGGATCGGCCGCGACACGCACACCAACGAGGCGCGCCCGCCCTCGGTAGTGGTGTCGGAATTGCTGGACATGCTGAAGCAAGGCTACTTGTTGCACCCCGCCGACGACGCAGCCCGCAAGCTTCAATCTGCGTCGCTGCCACGGGTCGCGCCGCTGCATCCGTTCGATGCCTCGCTGTTCGGTGCCAAGGGCGAGCCGCCCCGTTCGTTCCACGCGCAATGGCAGCCGGCCGCCGCGGCGCGGCGACGCAGTGCCGATGCGCTGCCACCGTTCGCAAACGATACGCTGCCGTCGCCCGCCACGCCCGACAACGAAATCGGGCTCGATGAACTGAAGCGGTTCTTCGACGATCCCGCACGCGGCTTTCTGGAAGGCGCGCTGCAGTTGCGCCTGCCACGCGATGCCGACGAGGATGCCGATCTCGAACCCCTGCAGCCCGACCATCCGTTGCTGCGCTACGACCTCGCCAGAGCCCTGCTCGAACATGGCGATGCCGATGCGGCACACGCAAAGCAATGGCTGCGCGCGCAGGGCCGCCTGCCGCCCGGCGGACTCGCCGATGCGGCGCTGGACATCGCCCGTGAACGTGCGGATCGGTTGCGCGCCGCGATCGATGCCTTCACCCGCGGCGAACCACGCCTGGACGACATCACCGCACGCGTGCAACTGGACCACGGCACGTGGCTGTCGGGAACCGTGATCGACATTCATCCCGCGGGACTGGCCCGGTATTCGCCCGGCGGCCTCAGCGGCAAGCGCGTGCTGCGCGCATGGATCGACACCTTGTTCGTCGCCTTGGCCGGCGAGGCCGCCGCGACCTGCCGGTTCCTGTGGATCGACGGCGGCGAGGTCGAGGAGCGCGACCTGCGGGTGGCCGGCGTCGCCGAAGCGCGCGCGCAACTGTCGCAGTTTGTCGCAGCGTGGCGCGAGGGCCTACGCCAACCGCTGCCGTTGTTTCCAAATGCCTCGTTGCAGGCGTTCCGTCCCAAGCGAAAGCAACCACCGCCGCTCGACGACCACGACGCACGCGAAGACTTCATCGACGCCCTTGTGGAGATCGCCGCGAAGGTGGAGAACGATGGTCCGTTCGGCAATGCACTCGATTTCGACAAGCCTTCGGTGCGCCTCGCCTGGCGCGGCAGAACCATCACGAGGGAAGACACCGCGCTTGCCGCGCGGCTGTACGACACCGCCTGCGCGCTGCTCCCGCGCCTGCACGTGCTGCCGAAGGTGCGCTCGTGAACGCGTCCATGACCATGCCCGGCGACGCGATGCAACTGCCACTCGACGGCATCCGCGCGGTCGAGGCCAGCGCCGGCACCGGCAAGACTTTCACCATTGCGACGCTGTACCTGCGCCTGATCCTGGAGCGCAGCCTCAAGGTCGATGAAATCGTGGTCGCCACCTTCACGCGCGCCGCCGCCGCCGAACTTTCGACGCGGCTGCGGCAGCGACTGGTGATCGCCGACACGCTGCTGGGCGAGGACCAGCCCGGCAGGTCGCGCATTGGCGAAGACGGCGAGCACCTCGAAACCCGCAAGGTCGTCGCGCGGGCACTGGCGAACGGTATCGCGCTCGACGACTTGCGCATGCGCGCCCGCGAAGCGCGGCTCGCTATCGACACCGCGTTCATCGGCACCTTGCACGGCTTCTGCCACCGCGCGCTGGCCGAGTTCGGCTTCGAAACAGGACAGGCGCTGGCACAACCGGAATTGCTCGAAGACATCCGTGATCTCGAAGGCGAGATCGTGCGCGATTTCTGGCGCCGCGGCAGCGCCGACGTGGCGACCGCGGCGTTGTTGAGCCAGACGTGGGGATCGCCGAAAGCCTTGGCGAAGCAGGCGTGCGACCCGCGCTGGCGTGGGCGCAGCATCGCGCTGCCCGAACCCGATCTTGCGGCGACCGAGACCTGGTTCGAAGCCGGCGTCGCGCGGATACGTACATGGACGAGCGATGACCTCGCCG
>JAICIW010000048.1 GCA_025928735.1 Rhodanobacteraceae bacterium
GGAAACATGTCCATCACGCCCGCGACTTCCAGCCGGAACCCGTGCTCGCGCACCAGCGTGCCGGCATCGCGTGCGAGCGAGGCGGGATGGCAAGAGACGTAGACCACCCGCCGTACCGTCTTTCCGGGCAGTTGCTTCAACAGTTCGTCGGCGCCGCTGCGGGGCGGATCGAGCAGCATGAGGTCCCATTCGGCACGCGCCCATGCGCTGCCGCGCACGTCGCCGGCAAGATCGCCGACGTGGAACTCGGCGTTGCCGATACCGTTCGCCTCCGCATTGGCGCGCGCGCGCGCCACCAGACCGGCTTCGCCTTCCACGCCGCACACGTGGCCCGCGCGTCGTGCTACGGCCAGGCTGAAGTTGCCGAGCCCACAGAACAGGTCGAGCACGCGGTCTTCAGGACCTGGCTGCAAAAGGCCCAGCGCGTGCGCGATCATTTTCTGGTTGATCCGCGCATTCACCTGCACGAAATCCAGCGGCGTGAATGCGAGCTTCAGGTCGAAGTCGGGCAGCGCGTAATGGAGGTCCACCGGAGGCCCGTCCATCGGATGCACGCTGTCGGTGCCGCCAGGTTGCAACAGGATCACGAAGCCGTGCGCCCGCCCGAATGCGGCGAGTTTCTCGCGATCACCCTCGGGCAAGGGCGCGAGATGTCGGAACACCAGCGCCCGCACGCCATCGCCCGCGGAAAATTCGATCTGCGGAATCGACGCGGCGCCTTCCATGCCGTTCAACAACGCACCCAGCGCGTCGAGATGCTCGCCCAGCGCGGGATCGAGTACATCGCAGTGCGCGAGATCCGCCACGAAACGCGGATCGCGCTCGCGGAAACCCACCAGCGTCTTGCCTTTCTTCGGAACGTGCTTCACCGAAAGCCGTGCGCGCCGGCGGTAACCCCACGCCTCCGACGTCAGGGGCTCCAGCCAGCGCGCGGGTTCGACGTGTCCGATGCGCGCGAAGTTCTGCGCCAACACGTTCTGCTTGGCCGCAATCTGCGCGGCCGGCGCCAGGTGCTGCAGCACGCAGCCGCCGCACACGCCGAAATGCGGACAGCGCGGTTCGACCCGATCGGATGATGCGACGAGAATTTCTTCCGCACGCGCCTCGTCGAAGTGGCGGTGTTTGCGAATGAGCTTCGCGCGCACCCGCTCACCCGGCAACGCATCGGCCACGAACACGGTCTTGCCCTCCACGTGCGCGACACCGCGCCCGTCGTGGGAAAGATCATCGATCGTGGTTTCGAAGCTTGCATCGCGCGGCGTTTTCATCCGCGCATCTTGCCAGACGTGTCAAGCGGAACCGATCACGACCCGATGAGGTCGTGATCGGGGACGACGTCACGTCATTTCTTTTGCCAGTTACCCGAAGCGTCCTGGTAGTACCAGTCCGCGTGGGCGCGGCTGATCCATTGCTTGGCAAACGATTCGCGCATCCGCTGCGTCCATTCCGGATGCCCGTTGGCCACCGCGATCTGCTTGTACAACTCGGCACGATCGGCGTTCTCGGCGGCCACCGCCTGTGTGGCCTGCCCGCGCTGCGCCAGTGGAATCTTCGACGCATCGCGGATCGCGACGTCGCCGTTGTGGGTGAAGCCGATCGCCCCCGACGTCAGCAGACTCCGCAGGACCGACTGGAACCGATCGCGCATGCGCGCCTCGATCGCCTGGATCGCCGGGGTGCGGATGTCGAGGTTGGGTTGCGACTCGGCCGCATACGCCGCCGGGATCACCGCGTCGAGTATGCGCATCGAGAGCGGTTCGGGCTGCGACGACGGCGCGCTGGCGGGTGGCGGCTGCGTGCTCGAAGACGGCGCCGGCGACGGCCCGGACGCGTCGGGCCCGATGATGTTGCCGATGACCTTGTCGGCCGCTTGTTGCGCGGCGGCTGCCGGAAAATACACATTGATGGTGACGCAGCCGGCCAGCAGGGCCAGCGAAAAGGCGAGCAGGAAAACCGACTTGCGCATCGCTTGTCTCCGTTGTTTGTGCAGCGGACATCGATTCACCGACACTCGCCGTGGTTTTCGAGTTTACACGTTCGAACCGAATGCTTTATTTGATCACTGGACGATTGCCCTTGGTCGCCGACTCCAAGCGACTCACCAGCGTCGCCCAATCGACTTCGCGCTGGTGGCCGATCACCGTGATATGTGGCAGGCCGCTGCCTTCGACAATGGTGTAGCCGTTGTCGTCGGAGTCGGGGTCGGGCGTGATGCCGCCCATCGTGCACACGCCGTTCACCAGCGTGCAACTCAGCCCGATCCGCGAGTAGCCGAAGGTCTTGAACACGCGCAGCGCAATGCTCTGCAGTCCGCCCGCGATGCCGCCGCCGCCGACTTCGGTGAGGCTCTTGATGGCGTGCTGGCTGATCTTGCCGCCGTCGTCGGCGGTCAGCTTCGCCTTGAACGAAACCGGATTCCAGTTGACCAGTTCGAGCCCATCGATTTTCCCGTCGAGGCGTCCGGTGATTTCACCGAAGTCGAAAACGCCGGTCAGTTGCGCCAGGTCCAATTGCTGCATGTCGATGTCAGCGGCGAGCCGCGGCGTGCTGCCCAGCGGATGCAGCATGCTTAGATTGGTCACGCTCACCGAGCCGCCGAAAACATCCAGCGACAAGCCGCCTCCGAACACCAGTTCATCGCCGCGGTAGCTCAAGTCGGGCACCGCGCCGCCAAGCTTGCCGCCGAACGCGGGCCAGCCGAAGGCCTTGCACAACTGGGGCAAGTCGACGTCGGTGACGGCGAATGCCGCCGACAACTGCCTGGCTTTCCCGGCATCGGGCCGCCACACGAAACGGTTGAGCTGGAACGAACCGCCGAGCAACGTGGTCGTCACCGGCGCGCGCAGCGTCAGCGCCCCCGACGAATCCTCGAGTTCGAGTCCGGCTGGCCCGAACGCGATGCGGTACATCGCCAGCGCGTTCCAGCTCAACGTGGTCGCGGGACGCGAAACTTTCGCCCGCCAGTCGACCTTGCCATCCAGGCCGGAGATCGCGAGGCTGCCGCCGGGGCTGTCCATCGACACGTTCTCGGCGGTCAAGTCGAATGCCTTCAATTCGCCGTCGTCGAGACGGAGCGAGCCGGCGACGGCGCCCGATGTCTCCAGTTGCGCAAATCCGGTGAGGTTTTGCACGAAGGTAGTGCCGTAGCGCGTGTAGGCCGCCGGAAAGGTCGCCGCGAAACGGGTGAGGTCGATTTTCGCGATGGCGCCCCTCCGATCGAAACCCAGGCTCCCAGAAACGCGCAGTGCATCGCGATCATCGAAGTCGAGCGAATCGATGGCGATGCCCGCAGGCCCCACCGTGGCGGACACGTGCAGGCTGGCGGGGTGCGAAGGCAACTGCGCGTACAGTGGTCCCAGCAACATCTGCCCGCCGCGCAGAGAACCATCGAACATCGCGTTGGTGGAGACCGGGCCATTCTCGATCCGGAACGTTCCGGCGGCATCCAGCTTCTGCGCGGCGATGGTGCCGGCCTTGCTGTCGAGCGACACGTCCGCGACATCGATGCGCCCGGTAATGCGCGTGCCGCCGGTGGCCAGGTCCAGCGCCACGGTTCCGGCTGCCTCGCCGCCGTTGAGCCGTCCGTCGGGCCATGCCGAAGCCAGCACGCCACGCAACCAGGTCAGCGGCAGTGCTGCCAGCGTCATCTGGACGTGGGTGGTCTGGTCCAGCGGCAAAAGGGCGCTGATTGCGCTCTTGCCCTGTTGCACGTCCACCGCCAGCGTGCCGCCATCGGGATCGTAGACGATCACGAGGCTGGCATCGGCCAGCGCGTCGCCGGGCGCACGCCGGGTCGCCACGTGGCCGGTGAACTTCCAGGCATTGCCGGCCGCCTGCTGCGGTTCACCTCGCAAATCGAGCGCCACGTCGCGCCACCCGAGCGCCGGCACCGACACCTTGGCCGCCTGCAACGTCAACTGCGGGCGTCCGTCGGCGCCGAGGGACGCATCCATCTGCACGTCGGCAAGGGTGACGCCGGGCAGCGTCAGCGACTCGGCCTGCATGCGCACGGCCGCCCGCGCGCATGCGCACGCGAGCAGCAGACATGCCGCCACCAGCCACTGACGCCAACTTGTCACGGGAACCCTTTTCCGCTATGACTAGCCCGATTGTGCCAGCCCACGTCCGAATGGATGCCAACGAGAGCCTGGGACCGGTCCCCGCCATGCAATTTCGGGTGCTTCTGGCCGAAGACGATCCGGTCAGCCGTGCATTTCTCGCCGAGGGCATCCGCGCCTGCGGCGCCAAAATCACCGACTGCGGCGACGGCGATGCGGCGCTGCGGGTGGCGCGCGCGCAGGTCTTCGACTTGCTGATCCTCGATCATCACCTGCCCGCCCGGAACGGCGATGCCGTGCTGGCGGCGCTGCGCGGCGCCTCCGACGCGGCCTCCCGTTCGGCGCCAGCCATCGCCACCACCGCCGCGCGCGATGCCGAGGCGGCGCTACTGCTGCAGGCGGGCTTCGCCGAAGTACTGCCGAAGCCGATGTCGCTCGAAATCCTGCGTGATGCGCTGCGTCGGCACGGCTGCGTCGCGGACTCGCCGCTCGACGACGAGGGTGCGCTGCGCGCCTGCGGCTCGACGGACGCCATGATCCGGCTGCGACGACTGTTTTTCGAACAGGAGTTGCCGAGGGCGCAGGAAGAACTCGATGCTGCAGGCGGCGACCTGCAATCGCTGCGGCCGCTTCTGCACCGGCTGCAGGCATCGTGCGGCTTCTGCGGCGCGCGAAGGCTGGCATCGGCCGCTGCAACGTTGCAGCGCGCACTGGGAGCCGATGCCGATGCTGCATCCCTCGGCATCGCGCTGCAGGATTTCCGCCGCGCGCTCGTGGAAACCCGCGCCAGCCTGCACGCCGCCAGGGAAGAAGCCGACGCGTGACTTCAGCCTTGGCGCAGCGTGCCCACGAGCACCCGCCAAGACTGCAACCCGCGCTCACCCACCTGCGCGCCAATGACGGTTCGCACCAGGCGTCGCAAGGCAGCCAGATCTTCCGCATCGGGGAATGTCCCGGCGGCCAGCGCGAGCAACGCGGAGCCGCGCACGCGGACACTGCCCGGAGGCGCGCGGCCCGCCTCTTCGACGGCACCGATCGGCCCCTCCTCCGGCAGGTAGTCGTAGGCGCGCGCTTCGTCGATGGGTTCACCGCTGCCGGCGGCGGTTTCGAGTTGCAGCGCGTAACCGATTGCGGCCAGGAGGTCGCGTTCGAAACAACGCAACTGCCAGGCCAGTGACGGTGCATCCGCCAGGTCGTCCAGCAACTCGGCGTATCGATCGAACAGATGCGGAAGCGGGTCGTTGCGCGCGGTCAGCCGCACCAGCAATTCGTTCACGTACATCGCCGACAGCAGTGCATCGCCACGAAACGCGTGCGGCGCGCCGATTGGTTCAACTGCCGTCAGCGTCTGCAGCTCGCCGCGACCGCTCCAGTCCATGCGCAGCGCCTGCAGCGGTTCCAGCGCGGAACGCGACAAGCGCGCGCGTGCACCGCGCACACCCCGCGCCACCAGGCCCACGCGTCCGAAATCGCGCGTGAAAACGTCGAGCAACAAGCTGGTTTCGCGCCATGCCCGGACGTGCAGCACGTAGGCCGGTTGCGCCGCGACGCGCATGGGTCATTCGTATCCGAACTGCCGCAGCGCGGCTTCGTCGTCGGACCAGCCGGCGCGTACCCGCACCCACAGCTTCAGGAACACCTTGCGCTCGAGCAGCGCCTCGATGCTGCGTCGCGCCGCACTGCCGATGGCCTTGGCGCGACGTCCGCCCGCGCCGATCACGATGGCCTTCTGGCCTTCGCGTTCGACCCACACCACCGCATGGATTTCGGCAACGCCATCGGGGCGATCTTCGAAACGCTCGACCTCGACCGAAGTCGCGTACGGCAATTCTTCACCCAATTGGCGCATCAGTTGCTCACGCACCAATTCGGCGACCAAAAACCGTTCGCTGCGATCCGTGAACGTGTCCGTGTCGTAGCGCGGCTCGCCCTCCGGCAACCGCGCCAAGATCGCGCGCTCGAGTTCGGCAAGGCCTGCGCGTTTTTGCGCACTCACCATGAACACTTCATCCCATGCCCGGTCGCGCACAAGCCCTTCCACGAACGGCAACAGTTTCGCCTTGTTCGCGACGCGATCGACCTTGTTCACCACCAGCAGGCGCGGCACGTCGCGTTCGGCGAGCGCTGCATGCACCGCGGCGTCTTCATCATCCCAGCGCTCCGCCGCGACCACCTGGACGGCGAGATCGGCATCGGCAATCGCCGCGTGCACCGCACGATTCAGGCTGCGGTTGATCGCGCGCTTCGCTTCACGATGCAGCCCCGGTGTATCTAGATAGAGGATCTGCCCGTCCGCGGCGTTGGCGATGCCGAGGATGCGCTGCCGGGTGGTGTGCGCGCGCGGGGTCACGATGGAAAGCGGCGCATCGATCAGCGCGTTCAGCAGCGTGGACTTGCCGACATTCGGTCGGCCGACGATCGCCACGCTGCCGCAGCGGAATGAATCGCTCACGAAGAACTCCGTTCCGTCAAAAACAAACGCTTGCAGTTGTCCGTCGAGGCTTCGGCGCCGATCCGGAAAGCATGCGACAGGGATTTACGCGGATGCACACGGATAAAGCAAGCGGTGCCGCGCCACGCCATCCGCGTTCATCGGCTCCGATCCGGGTCGGGACAGCCCTCTGCGAGGCCCATCATGGCACCGCGCGTACGTCGAGAATGTCCAGTGCCGCTTCGGCAGCCATCTGCTCGGCGGCTCGTCGGCTGCCGCCGCTGCCTTCGAAGCGCGCTGCATGCGGCTGATCGATCGCGCACGCCACGTCGAATATCCGCGAATGTTCATCGCCGCGCTCGGCCAGCAGTTCGTAGCGTGGCAACGGCAGGCCCCGTCCCTGCAGCCATTCCTGCAGGCGGGTTTTCGGATCCTTTTGTGGCGGCCCGGCCTCGGCCAGCGGCTTGGCGAAGATCGCGTGCAGCCATTCCCGGCATGCGATGTAACCGCCATCGCGATAGATCGCGGCGACCAGCGCTTCGAATGCATCGGCAAGGATGGAATCGCGCCGGAATCCCCCGCTCTTGAGTTCGCCCGAACCCAGCTTCAATGCATCGCCCAGCGCCAATTCGCGGGCTCGCTCGGCGAGCGCCGGTTCGCTCACCAGTTGCGCGCGCAGCCGCGAGAGTTCGCCCTCGCTGGCACGCTCGCGTGCGTCGAACAACATTTCGGCGACCACCAGGTTCACCAGCGCATCGCCCAGGAACTCCAGCCGCTCGTTGTTGGGACGGCCCGCGCTGCGGTGGGTCAGGGCAAGTTCCAGCAGGGCTTCGTCGGTGAAGTGGTAGCCGAGTTTCACATCACCCCTGCGATTGCACTTTCAATGGCACCGATTTCTCGAAGTGCACCAGAAAATCGATGTTGTAAAGCCATGGAATTTTCTTGTCATAGCTCAACCTCAGCGATCTGCCGCCGCTCGGGGCAGAGACCACCGTGATGTTCTTGGCATCGATGTCCTCGTCGGCGAAATACTGCGACAACTGCTGTGTGTCGAGCTGCCGTTGCACCTCCTCGACACTCATGTCGCCGGAAGCCGACTGTGTTGCGACCGTATTCAGCGCCTTGGCCACGTTGAAGTAGTCAAGATAGGCCGGCACCAGCTTCATCGCGGTGTAGGCGAAGAATGCCGCGATGATCAGGATGATCACGAACCCGATCAGGGTAATGCCCGATTGACGTTTCATGGAGTCGCCCCCTCGCATCTCGATTGAGAATGGTTCCAGCCCGCCCGCATCGCAACGAGAACACCCTCATGGTGTCCCGCGGGACGGCAAGAGCTTAATGCAACTTGCCGAAAGCGCGCACGGCAGACGGAACTGCCTTGTCATTTCGTGACCTGCTTCCGCGGCGCCAGCGGCAATTCGAGATAACTCGGATGCCGCGGATCGAGATGCACGGAGAAAGTCGTGGTACGCGCGTCCCTGGCGGTTTCATAGCCGATGCGTCCGCCGGAGTTGTAGTTTTTCTGGAGGTCCGGGACGTTCAGCGGCTCCAGCACCACGCGCAGGCGCGTGCCCTTCGGCAGTTCGCGGACGGTGAAGTAGAACCCATCGAAGCGCCACGGCTCGATCGCGTTGGGCGTGGCGAGCCGCGGGTTGTCCATGCCATGGCGAAAGCGCGCGCGCATCATGTCCTGGCCCAGCACCAGCGTGCGACCGTCCGGCAGGATCGCGTCCACTTCCGCGCCGACGTCGCCGTCGGGTGTATCCAGCGAAATGTTCGCGAGCAACTGCATCGCGCCGGCCAGCGTGATCGAGCCCGGCAGCCGGTCACTTACGTAGACCAGCCGGTCCGCCTTGAACGGCCCGGCCGAGTGCACGAGGTAATCGTCGGGCTCATCCTTCAGCAGATCCTCCGCGGGCACCAGTTTCAGCGGGTCGTCCGTGAACGTGTCGGCCGGCTGCTCGCCGGGCCGCTTCGCCGTCAGGAACCCGGCATGGAACACATCGTGCGCATCGCTGTCCGGAGAGGACAGGTACAGCCGCAGTGCGTGGTCGGACAAATCATCCAGCGAATCGGCATGCTGCCATTCGTCCGCACCCATCACGTAGTAATTCACGCGGTGGCTCAGGATGGTCGGGCGCTTGCCGTCCTTCAGGATCCAGTTGAAGAAATCGATGTGGAGTTGGTCGATGTCCAGCATCGATTTCTTGTCGAAGGTCAGGCCGCCGAGTTTCTCCTGCGGATGCCGCGTGCCGGGGTGATCCCACGGGCCCATCAGCAGATAGAAATGCTGTTTCGCGTTGGCCGAGGCATTTGCCATGAATTCGCGGTAATAGCGCAACGCGCCGGGCTGGTCGCCATCGAAGTAACCGGTGATCGTGAGGATGGGGATGTTGACGGATTTGTAATCGTCCGGCTTCGGGTTGTAGCGCGCCCAGTAATCGTCGTAGCCCGGATGATCCAGCCACTCGAGGAACGCGCCACGATTGGTGCCGGCGAGATCGGCAAGCTGGTGGAACGGCTGGTTGTGTTCGTAGGCATCCACGAAGCGCGACTGCCAGTACTTCCGGTCACCGAACAGATTGTCCTGTCCGGTCTGGCCACTGGTGAACGCAAGCCACTGCGCCGCATAACTCAGGAAAATGCCCCTGGGCTGCGGGTAATCCCAGCCAGGATAAACCGCCGCGGTCGGCACCGCCGCTGCGAGATGCGCGGGGTGCTCTGCCAGGATCTGCCACTGGTCCATGCCGCGATACGACCCCCCGCGCGTCACCACGCGTCCGTCGCACCACGTCTGCTTCGCCAGCCACGCGATCACGTCGGCGCCGTCCGGGCCATTGCCGTAGAGTGGCGTGAACTTGCCCTCGGAGGTGCCGCGTCCACGCACGTCGACGCTTACGTAGACGTAGCCGTTTTCGGCAAACTTGACGGCGCGATCCTGGGTTTCGTCGGAGATGTAAGGCGTCAGTACCAGCACCACCGGCAAGGGCTTCTTCTGGTCCGCCGGACGCCAGATCGTCGCGGCCAGCTTCACGCCATCGCGCATCGGGACCATGTGGTGCAGATCGACCACCACGTTTTCACCGGCCGGCTCCGCGTTCGCCTGCGAAACGACCACGCACACCGTCACGACCGCCAGCAGCCCACTGGCGAGAATCCTGCGAACTTGTTGCATGATGGCCTCCCGTCGACGCGTGCGTCTATTGGCGCACGCGTCGCGCGCCGCGTCCATCCCTCGGAGGTCATGGACGCGGGCGACGGAAAGCTATTGCAGGACCGTGCCGATGCGGTGCCAGTCGGCCAGGCTGAACCAGATGAAGAATGCCTTGCCGGCCAGGTTCTGCTCCGGCACGAAGCCCCAGAAGCGGCTGTCGGCGCTGTTGTCGCGGTTGTCGCCCATCGCGAAGTAGTAGCCCTGCGGCACCTTCCATTCGCAGCCGCCGTCGGCCGTGAGGTCTCCGCCCGAGCCGATGCAATTGTAGGACTCGACGTACCTGAATTGCAGCGTGGAATGCGTGACCCCGCCCAGTTCCTCCGTGTAGAGCTGCACCGGCGACACGTTGGGATTTTCTTCCATCTGGATGCTGACCTTGTCGGTGCCGTGGTATTCGCCGACC
>JAICIW010000277.1 GCA_025928735.1 Rhodanobacteraceae bacterium
CAGTTCGACCGCGGCTTATTTACGGTGATGTACCTCCCATCGGCAGGATTGGGAGGTGCGTTTACGATCGAGGGTACAGCTGACTGCCAGTACTGGGTGGTGTTCCGAAAACAGGGTAACGCCACCGTGCCTGTCGGCGGTCAAGTCGGAGAATTGTCGGGCACCTGCACGCGCGACGGCGGATCGACCGGATATCTTGCATTGATCGATGGCCATCCGGTCGCGATCAATGTGACCCACCCGCCCGCCTTCCCGCATATCACGGACCTTCAGTGGCGACGCTGGCTGGGCGGAAACCGATGGAGTGCCCCCACTCGCATCCGTTTGAGGTACGGCTACGCTCTGAACATACGCAAAGGGAACTATTGCCCCAGTGCTTCGCCACAGTGCGCTTTGACACCTGCGCTCGCCATGCGTGCCGCGCAACGATATGTCCGGAATCCCTGGGGCATGGATCGCCCGACGGCACCAGATGCCGATTTTCGGCAAATGCAGGCACTCGCGCCGGGCCGCACAGCCTGGTCCGAATGCTCGTACCCGGTATGGTTCAAGGCGCACCTCAACGGACGGCTAGTCGTTGCAGGCATCAGCGAATCCCACTTGGCTTGCCATCCGGGTGATGGCTTCTTGACCGTGGGGTTTTGGGGTATGCGGAGCGACAACAAGCGTTGGTGGTCTGCCGAGGACACCATTACGGCGGAGCGTACCCAGCTGTTGACCGCTGCGCTCATACCGCCGAGCCAAGGCCTGTGAACTCACCAAGCTGTACGCATAGTGTTGCACCCGAATGAATCGCATCGATACTCTGCGCGCACAACTCGGCGGTTCGCGTGACGGCGCGCTGCTGCGTTATTCGCTGGGCGCGGCGTTGCTGGAGGCGGGCGACGCGGCAGAAGCAATCGTGCAACTGCGCACCGCGCTCGAGTTCGATGCGGATTATTCCGCCGCGTGGAAGCTGCTGGGCAAGGCGTGCCTGCAATCGGGCGACACGCCGGCCGCCATCGATGCATGGCAGCGTGGTATTGCAGTTGCAGAAGCGCGGGGCGACGTGCAGGCCGCAAAGGAGATGCGGGTGTTCCTGAAACGCGCCGAGCGCAAACCGGATTCGCGCCGGTGATGAACCGCGGAGCGAATCATTCCGCCGCGAACAACGCGTCCAGATCAGTCTCGTCGAATCTCAGCCTGTCGCGGGTGCCGCCGCCTTCCAGCACCGCTTGCGCGAGTTCCGCCTTGCGTGCCTTCAGGTCCTCGATGCGTTCCTCGACGGTGTCGGCGCAGATCAGGCGGTACACGAACACCGGCTTGTCCTGGCCGATGCGGTGCGCGCGGTCAGCGGCCTGGGTTTCGGCGGCGGGATTCCACCACGGGTCGTAATGGATCACGGTATCGGCCGCGGTAAGGTTCAAGCCCACGCCGCCGGCCTTCAACGACAGCAGGAACAGCGGCACCTCGCCGTCCTGGAACTTGCGCACGGGCTCGGCGCGGTCGCGGGTATCGCCGGTCAGCGTCACGTACTGCAAATGCCGGCGGTTCAACTCGCGCGCGATCAGCCCCAGCATTTCGGTGAATTGCGAAAACAGCAGCACGCGCCGGCCTTCGCTCAGGAGGTCGGGCAGCATGTCCATCAGAAGTTCGAGCTTGGCCGATTCGCGCACGCCACGCGCAGATTCGAGTTTCACGAGACGTGGATCGCAGCAGGTCTGGCGCAATTTCAACAGCGCATCCAGCACGATGATGCCGCTGTGTTCCAAGCCGCGCTGGCGTACCACCTCGCGCACTTCGTCGCCCAGCGACACGCGCAGCGAGTCGTACAGTTCGCGCTGCTTGCCCAACAGCACTACGCGACGCGCGATCTCGGTTTTTGCGGGCAACTCCGTCGCGACCTGCGCCTTGGTGCGGCGCAGGATGAACGGTGCGATCCGCTGGTTGAGCCGCGCCTGGCAGTCGGCGTCGGCCTGACGTTCGATGGGAATGCGGTAGTGGCGACGGAACGAACCTTCGTCGCCCAGCAATCCCGGCACCGCCAGATCGACCTGCGACCACAATTCACCGAGGTGATTTTCCAGCGGCGTGCCGGTCATGCACACGCGGCGCTTCGATGCGATCGACAGCAATGCCCGCCGCGCCTGCGTGCGCGGGTTCTTTACCTGCTGCGCCTCGTCCAGCACCACCATCGCGAACGGCTGCTCGCGCAGCACGGAAAGATCGCGCGGCAGCAGCGCGTAACTCGTGAGGATCACGTCGTGGCCGGCGAGGCGATCGAAACTCTTGACGCGTTCCGGTCCGTGCAGCGTCAGCACCTTCAGCGACGGCGCAAAGCGCGCGGTCTCAGCCTGCCAGTTCGGGATCAGGCTCGTGGGCGCGACGATCAGCGCCGGCTGCGACAGCGCCGAACTTTGTTTGAGCGCAAGGATGTGCGCGAGCAGTTGCACGGTCTTGCCAAGCCCCATGTCGTCGGCCAGCACGCCACCCAACCCGGCAGCCGCCAGCGCGTTCAACCAGCGCAAGCCTTCGCGCTGGTAACCGCGCAATTCGCCGACCAGTCCTTCGGGCACCGCGTCGGAGGCGTGCTCGGCAGCCTCGCGCAGACGCGTCGTGAAGCCGGTCAGGTCGCTCGGCGCATCCAGCTTGCCGTTCTTCGGCAGCGCGTTTTCGAATTCTTCCAGCCTGCCCGCCTGCACCCGTGGCAGGCGCAACTTGTCGCGCGGATGCGCCAGGTATTCGGCGAGCGGCGCCAGCAATTTGCGCAGCGTCGCGAGCGGCACCGCGACACGGCGACGGTCGTCCACCGGCGCGTACCACACCGCGTCCCTGGTTTCGTTTTCCGGCGCGGTCAACGACAACGTGTGTTCCGACAACGCGCGTGCCACGGTCGGCAGCAGGTTGACTCGCTTGCCCTCGATATCGATGCCCATTTCGAACTCGAAGGCCTCGCCACCATCGTCGGCATGCGCGACGCCGTACCAGCGCGGCGGACCTTCCAGCACCTCGAAGGGAAAACTGGATGCGTACTCGACAACGAAGTCGTCCTGTTCCAGCTTCTCCCGCAAACCGAGCCAGCGCGCGGGTGTGTTCACCTCCAGCGCGCCCGCGTAACCCTTGCCGGGGAATACCCAGGCGTCCTCCGGCAGCGCATCGGCCATGTCCCACGGCAGGCCTTCGCAATCGACCGCGGGCGCGAGGCCAAACGCTTCCAGCCGTTCCATCCGCGCCAGTTCCTCGGCGCGCTTGCGGATGATTTCCACCAGCTTGCCGTTGCGCACGCGCCGCACCGTGGCTTCGCCGCCGCGCCCGGGCAGGCGCTCGCCACCGTAATCGAACGCCAGCCGCGCGTAGGCAAGCGGCGGCGTGCCGGCGCCGATCCGCGCGTGACGGGTGAGCGCCTGATAGATCATCACCGGCTTGGGCGCGAGATCGGCGCGCTGCACCGCGTCGAAGGCCTGCGGGGCGGGAATGCGCGCGGCCCAGGGCGAGGCGGCCACCCGCTCCGACAAGGCTTCGGCGTATTCCGGCGCCAGCGGCGGCGCCTCGATCAGCGCAACCTCGGCGGCGTCGCCATCCAGCGGCCCGAGTTCCGCGCGTTCCGGATCGAGATACCACAAGCCGCCGACCCGGATCAGCCGCTGGTGCATGGGCAGCTTCGGCAGCAGCTTCTGACG
>JAICIW010000192.1 GCA_025928735.1 Rhodanobacteraceae bacterium
CCACGGGCTCGCCAATGGTTCCGACCAGGTCGGGCGCAATTACGTCCGCCACAACCAGTCGGTGCTGATGGCGATCACGCGCGAGCCGAACGACACGATTTTCCAGAAGACGGTGGGCATCAGTGACTTCTATTTCGGCGCGGAGGATTGGCAGTTCCCGCTCGGCCTGATCCAGATGACCGGCAAATCGCACGCCGACACGATCCGCGGCGAGGCGCTGCCGGACTGGCTCGAATGGTTGCCCGAGAAGCCGTTCGAATACATCGCCCGCCATTCGCTGGATTTCTGGCTGTCCAGCGAAGACCTGCCGCGGCCCGAGAACCGCATCCGCTACGACGGCGACCGCGTGGTTGTCGAGCAGACCGACAACAACATGGAAGCGCACCAGCGGCTCAAGGCGAAACTGGAATCGCTGCTGAAACCGCTCGGCGCGCATCCGCACACGCTGCGGCGCACGCAATATCTCGGCAAGGACATTCCGATCGGCGGCACCGCGCACCAGGCCGGCACCGCGCGCTTCGGCAGCGATCCGGACACCTCGGTGCTCGACCTCGATTGCAAGGCACACGAACTCGACAATCTTTATGTCGCCGACGCGAGTTTCTTTCCGTCGATCGGCGCGGTGAATCCGACGCTCACGATCGTCGCGAACGCACTGCGCGTGGCCGACCGGATCGCGGAGCGGATGCAGTGAGGAGCGCGCCATGTGGGTGAATCTCTACTTCATTCCGATCGCCATCCGAGTGTGTCTGGTGGTGCTGTTTCCGTTCAGCGCACTGGACAAGATCGTGTTCTGGAAAGACGCGATCGCACAGGCGGATTCTTCCTTTCTGCCGCGCCGGAGCGGACCGCCACTGCTGATCGCCGCAATCGTGGTGGAAGCCGCCGCGCCCTTCTGCATCGTGTTCGGCTGGCACGATCGCCTCGCCGCGTTCGTGCTGGCGCTGTTCTGCATCGTCACCGCGATCCTGTATCACCCCTTCTGGAAGTTGCATGATTTCTGGAAATCCGGCAACAGCGTCGCGCGCAGTCATTTCTGGGATTTCCTGAAGAACTTCGGACTGGTCGGCGGCTTGCTGCTGGTGGTGTTCGCAACGCAACTCGCGCCCGCGGACGTCGTCGCGCGTCGGCCATTGTCATCAACCACCGTATATACACCGGCCGGCATCGCGCCGCCATCCGCAGTTTCCGGATGGTCGAGACCACGCTCCGATGGGCACTGACCGCATGAGCACGGACGCGCCCACGCTCGCTTATTGGCATGTATGGACCGACGAACACGGCGTCAGCCACCAGCAACGTCGCACGCTGCACGACTTCGGGCGGCAGAGCATGGGCGGCGCGGCGCCGCAATGGAACGACGTGCTGGAGCAAAAACCGGCGCGCGCGATGTTCAGCGTGCTGCCCGCCGGCTGGATCGGCGACTGGCACGAGAACCCCGCGCCGCAATGGATCGTCCCGCTGTCGGGCCACTGGTTCGTGGAAACGATGGATGGCACGCGGGTGGAAATGGGCGCGGGCGAGGTCTCGTTTGGCAGCGACCAGGATTGCGTGGCCGACGCGAATGGGCACAAGGGTCATCGTTCCGGAACGGTTGGCGACGAGGCCGCGGTTTTGATGATCGTGCAGATGGACGGCGGCGATGAGTGATTACGAAATCCTCGATCCGCGCTTTCGCTCGATGGTGCTGCCGAACGCACCGCTGGAAAAACTGGCGGACGGGTTCCGCTGGCTGGAAGGGCCGGTGTGGTTCGCCGACATGCAGTGCCTGTTGTTCAGCGACATCCCGAACGACCGCATCATGCGTTGGACGGCGTCGGGCGGCGTATCGATGTTCCGGCAACCGTCGCGCTTCGCCAATGGCCATGCGCGTGATCGCGAAGGACGATTGGTCGGCTGCCTGCACGGCGGCCGTGCGATCGTGCGCACCGAACCCGACGGCAGCGTCACCACGCTGGTCGAACGCTTCGATGGCAAACCCCTCAACTCGCCCAACGACGTGGTGGTGAAGTCCGACGGCACGATCTGGTTTTCCGATCCGCCCTACGGCATCCAGACCGATTACGAAGGCGGCAAGCGCGAATCCGAATTGCCGGCCAACCTGTACCGCTTCGATCCGCGCGACAACACGCTCAACGTGGTGATCGGCGACATCGCAGGTCCGAACGGCCTGTGTTTTTCGCCCGACGAGAAACGTCTCTACGTCACCGACACCGGCGTGCAATTCGAGCCCGATTCGAAACGCTGCATCCGCGTGTATGACGTCGGCGATGACGGCAAATCGTTGCGCCACGGCCGCGATTTCCACACCGCCACGGCAGGGCACGCCGATGGCATCCGCTGCGACGAGGACGGCAACGTTTGGGGAGCCGTCGGCGACGGCGTACATTGCGTCGCGCCCGACGGCACCCTGCTCGGCCGCATCGAGGTGCCGTGCACGGTATCCAATCTGTGCTTCGGCGACCGTCATCGCAGCCGGCTATTCCTGTGCGCCTCGCAGACGTTGTATGCCATCTGGATCAACCGCCGCGGTGCGCAACGGCCGTGAGCCACGGCATCCACAAGCTGCTGCGCATCGAGCGCAACACCGCGAACCTCCAGCGCGCCGTCGCGTTTCACCGCGACGGGCTCGGTTTCCGCGTGGAGGATGCCGACCCCACGCCGCCCGCATGGACACTGCTGCCAGGCCTGTGCGATACCGCGCCGCGCTGCGCACTGCTTTCGCTGGGCGAACAAACGCTGCTGCTGACGGAGTTTCCGAACATCCCGCCGTATCCGGCCAACAGCACATCGAATGATTTGTGGTTCCAGCATTGCGCGATCGTGACCGACGACATGCCTGCCGCCCACGACCGCGTAATGCGCCACGGCGCCACGCCCATCACCCGCGGAGGTCCGCAAACGCTGCCGCCTTCCACCGGAGCGGTCACGGCATTCAAGTTCCGCGATCCGGATGGCCATCCGCTGGAATTGATCGCATTCCCCGAAGGCACGGGCGATCCGGCCTGGCAATCGAGGCACGCCGATGGCCCGACGCTCGGCATCGACCACAGTGCGATCAGCGTGGCCGACGTCGAACGCAGCGTACTGTTTTACGAATTGCTCGGCCTGCACGTCGCCGCCCGAGGCGCGGACCAGGGCATCGAGCAACAGCGCCTCGATAACCTGGCCGACGTCGAGGTCGACGTGATCGCGATGCAGCCCGCCGCGCGCACGCCGCATCTGGAACTGCTGGGTTATCGTCAGCCGCGCGGGCGCACCAACGCATCGGAACGTCTCACCGCCATCGCGGCCGACCGCCTCGTCTGGCAGGCCGACAAGGTGGACATGTTGCTGGAAGCGCTGACCGATGGCGATTTCACCGATGCGATCGTCGTCAGCGGATTCGTCCAGGGCGCCACCGTGGCGCTGCTGCACGATCCCGATGGGCATCTGAACGTGCTGGACGAGTCGCCGGCTTGACGCCAACTGTGTCGCGACCGGCGACCGATACATCGCGGCAACGGCCGTTTCGTTAACATCGAAGGTTCCACAGGACGGAGTGATTCCTCGAGGTGCCGCGCAAACATCGCCCGCAAGCATGGTTTCGCAGATTCAGGATCCGGCGCGCCGCGCGCCGGATCGCGCATGTGCACACGACTCCGCGCGAGATGCCCGAAGCCGCCGTGGCGATTTCGGCGGCGGCACTTGCGCGTGACCACAACCGGCTCAGCGACGCGCCACCGTTCGATCTTTCGCGCGCGCTGACCACGCACGACCAGACGCTGGCGCACGCCTACGCGGTCGCACGCACCGCCGCCACCGAGAACCGGCGCATCGAGCCGGCCGCCGAATGGCTGATCGACAACGTCTACCTGATCCGCAACCAGATTCGCGAAGTGCGCGAAGCGCTGTCGCCGAAGGTGTGGCGACGGTTGCCGCGCCACAAGGCGGCCGACGGCACGATGGTGCCGCGCATCCTGCGGGTGATGCGCGCCTGCATCGCTTCGCTCGACGGCAATCTGGAAGCGGACGCGATCGAGCGCTACCTCGACGATTACCAGCGGCACGGCTCGCTGGACATGGTCGAACTGTGGACGCTGCCGGTGCTGATCCGCGTCACGCTGATCGAAGGCCTGGCCGCCTGCGCCGTCGCGATTGCGCGACGGCTCGAAGCCTATTCGCGCGCGGAGTTCTGGGCCGAACATCTGGGTGAGGTGGCGGCGAACACGCCCGCCGAGATGCTGGTCAGCGTCGCCGAAATGGCGCGCACCGAATCGTTCATCTCGCCCGCATTCGCGGCCGAATTCTACCGCCTGCTGGAAGGCAAGCATCCGTCGCTGAAACTTGCGCTCAGCTTCGCCGAGGGGCAACTGGAACAGCGCGGCACCAGCGTGGGCCGGGTGATCGATGGCGAGGCACGCGAGCAGGCGGCCGACCAGGTCTCCATCGCCAACCGCATCAACAGCCTGCGTCGCGTCAACGAGATCAACTGGTCGGAACTGATCGAACGGGTCGGCGTGGTCGACCGCATTCTCGGGGAAGATCCGGCGGGCGCCTACGCGGACATGGATTTCGGCACCCGCGGCCGCTATCGCCATGCGATCGAGTCGCTGGCCCAGCGCAGCAAGCGCAGCGAACCCGACATCGCGCGATGCGCGATCGATCTGGCGGCAGCCGATCGCGACCCCGCCGGCGACCCGCGCGTGCACCACGTCGGCTATTTCCTGATCGGCCCCGGTCGAGCCACCCTGGAACGCGAACTCGGCGCGCGGCCGCCGGCCGAACACCGCATCTCGGCGCGTCTCAAGCGCTGGCCTTCCGCCACCTATCTCGGCGGCATTTTCATTGCGAGCCTCGTGATCACCGCGCTGGTCTGGTCGGGCCACCGCTGGTACGTGGCACCGATGCCGCTGGCGATCGACATGGTGTTGATGGTCGCCGTCTTCGTGGCCGCCAGCCAGCCGGCGGTCACGCTGGTGAACTGGCTGCTGGGGATGCTGGTGCCCGCGCAACTGCTGCCGAAGATGTCGTTCTCCGGCGGCATTCCCGACGAGTGCCGCACGCTGGTGGTGGTGCCGTGGTTGCTCGGCGGCCCCGAGGGGCTGACCGACCAACTCGATGCGCTGGAAATACGCTACCTCGGCAATCGCGATCCGAACCTGCGCTACGCGCTGCTCACGGATTTCCCCGACGCGCCCGAGCGCGACATGCAGGGCGACGCCGCGCTGCTGCAATTGGCCACGGC
>JAICIW010000041.1 GCA_025928735.1 Rhodanobacteraceae bacterium
CGACGGCACTGGTGTCCCCGTGGCGCTGGCCGCGCGGATGACCGGTGCAGGCAAGCGGGTGCCGGATACCGACTGGCACGTCGGAAAACTCTACGCATTCGCGCGCGACCTCGGTGCCTCGGTGATCGCGCCGCGCTGGTCGCGCTACGTCGCCGACCTCAATCGCGATCCCGAGGGGCACAAGTTGTATCCGGGACGGACCGAAACCGCACTGGTGCCGATCACGACGTTTGCGGGCGAGGCGATCTACGCGCCGGACGACGATCCCGACGAAAAGGAAATCGAGCTGCGCACGGAACTGTATTGGCATCCGTACCATGATGCGTTGGCGAGCGAACTCGCGAGGATGCGCGAACGACATCCTCGTGTCGTGCTGTGGGATGGCCATTCGATCAAAAGCCGGGTGCCGATGTTCTTCGACGGGCAGTTGCCCGACTTCAATTTAGGCACCGCCAATGGCGCAAGTTGTTCGCCGGCATTGCAGGCACGCTTGACGGACGTATTGCGCGAGCGTGCGGTGGGCAGCGACGGCCATTACAGCCACGTCGCCAACGGGCGCTTCAAGGGCGGCTACATCACCCGCCACTATGGCCGCCCCGATGAAGGCATCGACGCCGTGCAGCTGGAGCTCGCCCAGTACACCTACATGGACGAGGACAGTTTCGAATACCGGCCCGAACTTGCTGCGTCCGTGCAGGATGTGATTCGCGCACTGTTGCGCACCTGCATCGCTTACGCGGCAGGCTGACGCATCCGCGGCGCGACGCGCGGCCCGGCGGGGGCGAAGCCGAGCACGGCCGAGAGCGCCAGCGCCAGCCCGCCCAGCACCACGAACACGCTCCAGAACGCTTCGTGCATGTATGAAAGCGCCGTGACGCCCGTCGCCAGATAGAACAGGCCAATGGTGCAGGGCGCGAACAGCGCGCCGCGTTCACCACGCATGGCCATCCATGCGCCCCGGATCACCAGCACGCCGAACACCAGCATGCATCCACCGCAGAAGTACCAGACGAGATAGATCAACTTGTCCGTGTGCATATCGATCGCCAGCGATGCGAGACCGGCATCGAGTGCCTTGCGGCCCATGAAGCTGTGGCCGAACGCGCCGAGGCCGATCAGCAACCCTGTGAGGGCAAGCAACATCGAAGCGAATTTGCGAAGCATGGCGGCTCTCCTTCGAAAGGTGCAGCAAACGCGTTTCCGCGGCGGTGCTCAGACGGTCTCTGCCGACTCGCCGTACGCGGTCAGCAGCTTCGGCCAGCCTTTCTCGACGCTGTCGCGGATGTTCCGACCCGCCTCGCCGTGGCGCTCGAAATGGCGGTGCTCGAATTCCACCCGCGTGCGTGTCGGCGCCTCTTCGATGAAGCGCACCTCGTATTCGCTGGCATGCGCGAGATCGGGATCGAATTGCCAGTCGCCGCCGATGCCCCATGACACCACCAGTCGCGCGGGCGGCTCCCACACCAGCACCCGTCCCCAGTCGCATTCCGCGCCGTGGATGCCGCGCTCGAATACGCGGCCGCCTTCACGCGGTTCCATTACCACTTCCTCCAATGGTTCCGTGCCGATGTGATGGTCGCGAAACCACCAGGTGTCGATGCCGCGCGTGAACACGTCGAACGCGTGTCCGCGGGACGCTTCCACGGTGATCGTGTGGCGCACGGAAGGAACGCTGGCGACGACGTTCATCGGGATTGCTCCTTCGCGGATCTTTCCGCAGCGTGTTTGAAGGCCTGCAAGGATTCCTGCCAGAACTGGTCGAAATAATCGCGCAGGCCGGCCACGCCATCGACATCGATCCGGTAAATCTGGCGGTTGGCGGCCCGCTGGCTGGTGACGAGGCCCACGTGCTTGAGCACCTTGAGATGCTGGGATACGGCCGAGCGTGTCACCGGCAGGCTGCGCGCGATCTCCCCGACCGCGAGCGGCCCGCGTTCGAGGCGTTCGAAGATCGCCATGCGGGTGGGGTCGCCCAGTGCCTGCACGCGCAATTTAAGGTTAGTCCTCACTAACCGTTAGTCTACGCTAACGTAGGCCGGTGTCAAGGCAGCAACGCGAGGTTTCAAAACGGGGGTATGTGAATCGCCGGATCAGCGTACGCGCGCGATGCACTTCAATTCGATCGCAATCGGCGTCGGCAGCGCGGTGATGCCGAGCGTGGTGCGGCAGGGCGCGGCCGCGGGATCGGGAAAGTATTCGGCCCAGACCGCGTTGTAGGCCTCGAAATCGAGCGCCATGTCGGTGAGGAACACGGTCACGTCGACAAGGTCTTCCCAGCGCGCGCCGCATGCCTCAAGCACTGCTCGCACATTGGCGAACACCTGGCGGGTCTGGGTCGCGATGTCATGCGTCACCAGGGTGCCGCGCGGATTGAAGACATTGCCGGGAATCGCGTTGCTGCCGGGTGTGCGCGGTCCGATCCCGGACAGGAACAGCAGGTCGCCGACGCGCCGCGCGTGCGGATAGGCGCCGATCGGAGCTGGGGCGGAATCGGTGGAGGCGCTGTCGCTCATGGTTTCTGGCAGGAGACGGTCCCGGAATGGATTTTTGCGATTGCGACGTTGCAGGTAGTCGCGTCCAACAGGCCTTGCGGATCGCCGGTCAGCGATTGCCCGGGCGTTTTCACGTCGATGACCTGATTGCCGATCCGCTGGCCACGTTCGTCGGTGATCGTGAGTCGATAGCGGTGGCCGGGCCGCAGATAAAGCTGTCCGATCGGGATGCTGTAGTCGCCTTGGGTGATTTTGATGTCATTGATGGTCGTCAATGGCACCGGGTCGAGCACCATGCGGTCGGCCGGAATCGCGTCGTCGCCTTCATCGGCGTAGCGCGCTGCGACCATGCACGGCCAGTGCCGCTGGCAGAGGTTGCCGCTGACGGTGAACGGTACGCGCGCGCCCCACAGCTCCAGCCAGGTCGGGCGATCGTAGACGAAATGCTCCTGCGGAAAGATCACACTGACATCGTAGCCCGGACGCAGCGACCATGCCTTCGCATTCTTGTTGATGAACACCATCGGTTGCGTCGGATGAAGGCTGCCGACGATCGGGCCGTAATCCGGATGGTTCATGCCGCTGTCCTGATGCGGAATCAGGATGGTCTGTTCGACCGACAGCGGTGTGATGCCCGAATCCTTCATGAAGTGCTCGGCCATCGATTCGGCGCCGAGGAACTGGCCGGTTTTCTGGATGTGGGCGTAACCGGCGTTGACGACCACTTTCGCGTTCGGGTCGGCTTTCAATATTTTCCAGAGGTTTTCCGCCTGCTGCGCTTCGCGCGCGTTGCCGGTGTGGTCGGGGTCGGCTTCGTAGGCGACCACCTTGTAGCCCAGCTTCAGCGCGGTGCGTACCATTTCCGCGTAGACCGGTTCGCGGGTGTAGAAACCGCTGGCGGCGATGGGATAGCCGCGTTTGTTCAGCGCATCGATGTCGGTGCGATAGAGCGTTTCCACCGCGAACACATTGAAGCCTTGCTCGCGCAGCGGCTTCAACAGGCGCACGGTGAGCGTGCGCGTCAGCGCGATGTTGTGCGCTTCGTTGAGGAATACTACCCGGTACTTTTTCGCCAATTGCGGGATGTAGTCCAGCGCCGGCACCGCATGCCAGCCCGGCTGGGCCAGCGGCGAAGGCACATCGTCGACAAGCGGTTTCTGCTGGATCGAAAAGCCCAGTTCCGCGTCCTTGTAATCGCCGATGAAGCTCTGGTACCACGACAGGTATTGGCCGAAGATTGCGCGGAACGCAGGCTTGCCGTCGGACGCGTAGGCGCGGCGCATCACCTGGTACTGCGCCAGCAGGTCCTTGCGGCCGTGGGCGCGCTTCATGATCGCGTCCGACTTGTCCATGGCCTCGACCTGCTGTTCGCGCCACGTCGCAGGCACCTGCGCGACCGCGGTGGTTGCGAATCCGGCCAGCAGCAACATGACGAGGCAAGGTATGCGCAGGCGTTTCATGGTTCGGCGACCGGTCGCGTGGATGTCGATGACGTTACGTGAACAGGAGCCTCGAAGCTTCGATGCGCATCAAAACGTTCATGCGGACGTGGTGGTCAATCCCGCCAGTGCTTGTCCGTAGGCCGATTCGAGGGCGTCGAATTGTCCGACCGCCATGCCAAGGTCGTGAATGCAGCCGTCGGACAAACCATAACACCATCCGTGCACCGTCAGCGCCTGCCCGCGATCCCATGCGTCGCGCACGATGGTGGTGTGGCAGGCATTGGTGACCTGTTCGATCACGTTGAGCTCGCACAGGCGGTCGTGGCGCCGCGCGGGCGGTTCGGCGTCGACCAACGCCTGATGGCGTTCCAGCGTGTCGCCGATGTAGCGCAACCAGTTGTCGATCAGGCCCAGGCGGTCGCCCCTCAACGCGGCGGCCACGCCACCGCAGCCGTAGTGGCCCGTGATCATGATGTGCTCGACCTTCAGCACATCCACCGCGAACTGCATCACCGACAGGCAGTTCATGTCCGAGTGCAGCACGAGGTTCGAGATGTTCCGGTGCACGAACACCTCGCCCGGATCGATGCCGAGGATCTGGTTGGCGGGCACGCGCGAATCCGAGCAGCCGATCCACAGGTATTTCGGCGTCTGCTGTTTCGACAAGCGTTCGAAGAATCCGGGGTCCTGTGCGCGGATCGCTTGCGACCAGCGCTGATTGTTTTCGAGCAGTTCTTGCGGTGATGGCATTGGGGGTCCAGTAAGTCGGCGGCTGCGCCGCCTGCAAATGGTAAAGGGTAAACGGAAAAGCGGCGGTACGAGTCTGGTTCGGCGGGGCTTCCACTGACTCTTTGCAGCGCCGCAGGCGCGACTTCCAGCGAGCGCAGCGAGCGACTTACCGTGCAATCCCGGCGCGACTTACCGCGCAATGCAAACATTCTTCGGCTCGGTGAAAAACCGCAGCGCGTCCACGCCGCCTTCGCGGCCCATGCCGGAATGTTTGACGCCGCCGAATGGTGTACGCAGGTCGCGCAGCATCCAGCAGTTCACCCACACGATTCCGAAATCGATGCGTTCAGCGACGCGATGCGCGCGCGCAAGTTCACGCGTCCACAGCGAAGCGGCCAAACCGTAGTCGGTGCTATTGGCGATCGCGATGGCTTGATCTTCGGAATCGAACGGAATCAGCGTCACGACTGGCCCGAAGATTTCCTCGCGATTGGTCGCGCAATCCTGCGGCAAGCCTTCGATCAAGGTCGGCGCGATGAACCAGCCATCGGCACAGCGGCCTTCGAGTTTCACAGCGTTGCCGCCGGTCAGTATTTTCCCGTCTTCCTTTTGCGCACGCGCGATGCAGCCCATCACTTTCTCGAAGTGCGGCTTCGACACCAGGGCGCCGAGGTCGCTGGCTTCATCGTCCGGGTCGCCGACGCGCAACGCCTTCACCTTGGCGAGATAGCGCTGCCTGAAATCACCGTAGATCGAACGCTCGACCAGCAACCGCGATCCGCACAGGCAGATTTCGCCCTGGTTGGAAAAACCCGAGCGCACGATCGTGTCGAGATTGGCGTCGGAAAGATCCGCGTCGGCGAACACGATCGCCGGATTCTTGCCGCCCATTTCCAGCGACACCTTCTTGAATTGCTTTGCCGCAGATTCGGCGATGAACGCGCCGGTACGGGTCGAACCTGTGAACGATACGGCCTTGATCCCTGGGTGTTCGACGATGGTCTGCCCGACCTTCGGCCCCAAGCCGTGCACGATGTTCAGCACGCCGGCCGGCAAGCCGCATTCGATTGCGAGTTCCGACAACCGGAACGCGGTGAACGGCGTGATTTCCGACGGTTTCGCGACCACCGTGTTGCCGGCGGCGAGCGCCGGCGCGATCTTCCAGGTGAAAAGATAAAGCGGCAGGTTCCACGGCGAAATGCAGCCGACCGTGCCCAGCGGTTGGCGCAATGTGATGTTGATCGCGCGTGCATCGACGTGGGATTCGCCCGGCCATTGCGTGATCGCCTCGGCGAAGAAGCGCAGGTTCGAAACCGCGCGCGGAATGTCCACGCTGCGCGCGAGTTTCACGGGCTTGCCATTGTCGCGCGATTCCTCACGCGCCAATTCATCGAGTCTCGTTTCCACCGCATCGGCAAGTCGGTGCAGATGCCTGGCGCGTTCACTCGCGGACAATGCTGCCCACGCTGGTGCTGCGCGCGCCGCCGCCGCGACGGCGGCTTCCACGTCGCGACTATCGGAATCCGGACAACGCGCATACACCATTCCGGTCGCGGGCTCGAACACGTCCAAATACACGCCGCTTGCGGGTGCGGCGAGCTTGCCATCGATCAGGTTGGCCAGCGTGATGATTTTCATTGCGCAAGCTTAGCGCATGGAATCCGTCTCCCAGAGGCGGAGCGTAGCGCCGAGCGTGTAGCGCTGGGTGCGGATGCGGGACGTTTGCCGTGTCCACCTGCGGCACACGACAAACCTTGCTTTATCGCGTCATTCCGGGGCTGTCCGTGCTCTTGCGGGTTCATCGCCGATGAAGCCGGCGGTGCCCCGGAATGACGAAGACGTTGATAGCAGTCGCGGGCGCGGCCCGCTTCTACGGTTGTGTGGCAGTCGCGGTGGAAACGGCAGGCGCTGCGGCTGTCGAAGCGGCCGATGGCGAGGGAGCGGCGTACTTCTTTTCCAGCGCCTCGAAGCGTGGATCGCCGCGCAGCGGGATGTAGGTGGGATTGACGGCGAAGTCGCTGCAGGCGAACGGCGCCGGCATGCACGAGCGATCCAGCAGGTTCAGCGCGATGTCCTTCTTGTCCAACACGAGATAGACGGCGAAAAGGTTGTAGAGGGAATCGGGATCGAGATCGGACCGCTTGCGCAGCGCGTTCGCCGCAGCCAACGCCTGTGCTTGCAATTTCGGGTCCAGCACGGATTGGTAGGCCAGTTTGCCGGCGGCAACGAGTTGCGTACCCAGCGGCGTGTCGGGCTGCGCAAGGTCGAAGGCTTTGACGGCGTCCTGGTTGCGATGCGACAACGCATAAATTTGCGCGAGCCCGAACGCGACGCCGGCGCTGTGTGGGGTCATTCTTGCCAGAGCCAGCGAAGGCGCCAATGCCTGTGCATATTCGCCAAGGTTCAGATAAATGGTGGCAAGGTTGTTTTGCGCGGTGGCGCTTTCGGGGTCAAGCCGCACTGCTTCCAGCGTTTCTGTCAGTGCCTGTTTCGGCGGCAGCAAAATGGCGTAGTCCATATGCGCGATGGCGTTGCTGGGGTCGAACTCGATCGCACGCTGGAAACCTTTGCGGGCTTCGGCGTTCCTGCCTTCGCTCATGTCGGCGCTGGCGAGCGCGAGGACCGCATCCACATTGTGCGGATCGAGTTGCAACGCTTGGTTGGCCTCTGCACGCACCTTGGGCAGGGCATCCTTCAACGACAGGGTGGAGTATTGGGTCAGATCGTTCAACGTGCGCGCCAGGAGCGCGTGGGCGTCGGCGTAACCGGGCGCCAACGTGATGGCCTGCTCCAGCAACACACGGGCCTGTTCAAACGGCGCAGCGCTACGGGCCTTCTCGATCAATGCGCGCGTCTGCAGCACCAGATCGTGCGCTTGCGGATTGATGGACCTCGCGGCATGCGCGGTCGCGAATTTCACCTTCAGCGCGCCGGAAATGGCCGCCGAAATGTTGTCCTGCACCGCGAAGATGTTCTTGAGGTTGTCATCGTAATGGTGCGACCACACCTGGTAGCCGTCGCCGGCGTTGACCAGTTCCACGATCACCCGCACCTCGTTGCCTTGCCGCAGAATCTTGCCGGTCAGCACGTTGGCGACGTTGAGCTTGCGGGCGATGTCGGCGGCCGATTGCTTGCTGTCGCGGAATTTCGATGCCGTGTCCCACGCAATCACCTTGAGGCTGGTGTTCTGGCCCAGCGCGTTGGTGAGTTCCTCGGTGATGCCGTCGCTGAAGTATTGCTGTTTGGGATCGCCGCCGAGGTTGGCGAACGGCAGCACCACGATGGTGTCGGCGCCGGGGTTGAACGCGGCGGGTGTGGCGGGAGCGGGATGGACGGCGGGTGCTTTTCCGGTTTTGTCGTCGATCTGGGCCTGTGCCGTTGCAACGGGTTGCGGAGTGGTTGCGCCGCCGGCGTGCCGCAACACCAGCAATCGCCAGCCGAGCAACGCCACTGCAAGCACCAGCACCGCAGTGATCACCGTGTTGAGCTTGCGGCCGATCTGTTGATTGGCGTATTCCGGACGTGCGTCGGGCGAATCGGCGGCCACGGTGCGGCGCACGCCTTCGGGCGTGATCTCGTACACCCAGGCGAAGATCACCGCGATCGGAAAACCGAGCACCACCAGCAGCACGACGATTTGCGCGGTCCAGTCCGGCATGTGGAAGATCGGAAAGACCTGCGTGGCGACCTGCACCAGCAACCAGCCGGCCACCGCGTAGGCAGCCGCGACGCGCCACACGTGGCGGCGTTGCAGTTCCTCGAGGAAACCGGGCTTGTCTCGCGCCACTGGAATGGTCCCCGCCGGCGACAGGCCGGCCTCCAATCCCCCGCAGTGTCGGGTTTTACGGCGTGTGGTGCAACCCGGGCGTCAGAGCGAACGCGTGCGCCCGCCATCCACCGGCACGTTGATGCCGGTGATGTAGCCTGCGGCAGGCGATGCCAGGAAGGCGACCGCCGCGGCGATTTCCGAGGGATCGGCGAAACGCTGCATCGGGATTTCGGATTCCATTTCGCGCTGCATGGCTTCGGCATCGACGCCGGTTTTCTGCGCGCGCGTCTGCAGGATCTGTTCGATGCGCGGCGTCTTCGTCGATCCCGGCAGCACGTTGTTGACGGTGATGCCGAACGGCGCGAGTTCGGTCGCCAGCGTCTTGGACCAGCTCGCGACCGCCCAGCGCGTGGTGTTGGACACACCGAGTCCCCGGATGGGTTCCTTCACCGAGGTGGAGATGATGTTGACGATGCGGCCGTACTTCGCTGCCTGCATGCCGGGAATCACGGTTTCCGCAAGCACGTGGTTGGCGAGGAGGTGTTTGCGATAGGCGTCGAGGAAAGCCTCGACCTTCGCGCCGTGCGCGGGGCCGGGTGGCGGACCACCGGAATTGTTGACGAGGATGTGTACGGGTTGTGCAGCAACCAGCTTTGCCACGACCGCGCGCAGACCGTCCGTGTCGCCGGAATCGGCCGCCACGAAATCGTGCGTTTGCGATGCATGCGTGCGCGGCAGTTCCCCAACGAGCTGCGTCAACACATCCGCGCGGCGCGCGAGGACGGTGACATCCGCGCCAAGTTGCGCAAGCTCCACCGCGCAGGCGCGGCCGATGCCCTGCGATGCGCCGCACACCAGTGCGTGGCGGCCGGTCAGGTCGAGATCCATTTCATTCTCCGCGCAAGGATCGAAACAAGCAGTGAACCCCTTTCGTCATTCCGGCGCAAGCCGGAATGCAAACGCGGACGCCGTGGCGGCGCATGGCGCGGGCACCATGGATGGCGCGAGTCATTCCGGAATGACGAGCAAAAGTTCGAAGGCTACTCGGCAGCGAATCTCGTGTTCAAGCTGCCGGGACTTTATCGATTCTGCAGCGCGTTGCGCAGTTCCGGCAACAGCCCGGCGCCTACGGTGGGCTTGCCGCACAGGCCGTTGTCGACCGCGCTGGCATATGCCGGCGTCATCTTGCCAAGCGTCAGCGTGCCTTCCGGACCGTGCGGGACTTTGAAGCTTCCGCTGGTGACGGGGGCCGCCGAGCGGATGCTCGCGAAAGCCGACGCCGATGGCACGTTGACGTTGCTGAAGCTGGTCGGTGATTGCGCCCAGTACGTGGTCGACGTGAGCTGCTTCTGCGACGTGGTCACGACCAGGTATTGCGCGTTGGGGTTGTCGACCTTCACCGCGCCGAACCCCCCCGACATGCTCGGCCGCCAATTGATGTACACGCACAGCGAAACGTCGGTGCTGGAAAGCGGCTGGTAGTTGGCGTTCAACAGCGTCACCGTGGGCGCCAGCAGGAAGCTGTTGCCGAGATGCCGCGCACTGGGCTGCGTCTGGAATACCACGCGGTACGGCTGCTTGAACTTGGGCAGCACGAACGTGAGGAAATGCGTGCGGTCGCCATCGATGTCCGCGATCGGGCTGAAATTGTCGAGCGTGAATTCGCGTGGCTCGTCGGGCAATGCGTCGTGGTAGGGCAGGTCGGCCCATACGTGGCAGCATGGCGTCGCGTCCTTGAGATCCCGCAGGGCCGCGTCGCGCGACGGCGGCGGGGTGCTGTCGAAGCCCCCGAGCAACGGCAACCTGACCGCGTGGCTGCACGCAGTCAGCAGAAGGACAACGCACGCAAAGGCGGCAAGGCGGAGAAAACGGGTCACGGCAAGTTTTTTGAAACGGAGTACGGAAGCCCCGCGGGACGCTCGTCCCGGCGGCGCCGAGGATGACGGTTCAGGCAGTGTAAAGACTGCGACGCGACAAAAAACGGGTCGAAAGTCGTGTTTTCCGGAATTGGGGCGCCTGATCGGACCGTCAAGGCTTCGACCGGCCCGGCGTCACGGAGTTTCCCGCCGCCCGTCAGAACTCCGCGTGGCCCGGCGTGCGTGGGTAGGGAATCGCGTCCCGGATATTCGAAAGTCCGCACACGTACACCAGTAGGCGCTCGAAACCCAGCCCGAAGCCGGCGTGCGGCACCGTGCCGTAGCGACGCAGATCGCGATACCACTGGTAGTGCGCGGGATCGATGCCGAACTGCTGCATGCGGCGATCGAGATAATCCAGCCGCTCTTCGCGCTGCGAGCCGCCGATGATCTCGCCGATGCCGGGTGCCAGCACGTCCATCGCGGCGACGGTCTTGCCGTCGTCGTTGAGGCGCATGTAGAACGCCTTGATCTTCTCGGGGTAATTCATCACCACCACCGGGCGGCCGATGTGGGTTTCGGCCAGCCAGCGTTCGTGCTCGGTTTGCAGGTCCACGCCCCATTCGACCGGGAACTCGAATTTC
>JAICIW010000050.1 GCA_025928735.1 Rhodanobacteraceae bacterium
CTGGCGGGCGCTGTACAACCGCGATTTCACGGTCTTTTCGGGGATGTGCAGGATCTCGGCCATTTGTGCGTAACTGCATTCGGCAAAGTGTCTGAGGACGATGACGACCCGATGGTCGTAGGGCAATTCCATCAATGCGGTTTGGATCAAGTCGTGCAACTGTGCATCTCCGGCCACCTGCTCGGGTCCCCGCTCGGCGCTTGCCAGCGGGAAATCCTCCACGTCTATCGCAACTGCCTCTGCATGGCGCCGGTGCTTCAACCGGTCGATGGATTCATTCACCGCGATCCGGTAGATCCAACTGAACAGCCGATATGTCGGGTCGTACCCGGCTATGTGCTCGAACACTTTCAGAAACACGTTCTGGGTGGCATCCGCCGCCTCAGCCGCGCTGCCGAGCATCCGGAAGGCGACATTGAACATCGGACGCTCGTAGCACTCGATCAATTCGCTGAAGGCATTGGCATCACGCATGCGGAGGCGCGCCACCCATGTCGCGTCGGGTTCGTCGCCGATCCGCCCCATATGCGTCATATACGCCCCAGGCCCCGAAAAGTTGGCGGGGGTTGCCAAGTCCGACCGGACCACGCGACGTGGTTCAGCCGTGCGTCACGTACTGCAGGTCACCGAGAACAGCTTGTCCATTCCGGAATAGCGGAAAACATCGTGGACGTGCGGGTTGACGTTGATCAGGCGGATCCCAGAACCCGACGCGGCCAGCCGTTTGTGGGTCTTCAAAAGCACGCCAAGGCCGGCGCTGGAAATGTATTCCAGCCCGCCCGCGTCGATCACGCACGGTGGCGCGACTTCGTCCAGAAACGCCTGCGCCGTGGCCGCTTGGGCCGCGTCCAGCCGCCCGACCAGCAGCACCTGACGGTCTTCCCCGTAACGGATATCAAGCATGGTCCTGCGCCATCCTTTTGGTGAAGGTGACCTTGCTCTCGCGATTGCGGTATTCGTAGTGGATCGCATCCACCATTTTCGAAACCAGATACAGGCCCATGCCACCGGGCTGCCGCGCCGCCAGCGGTGCGTCGACATCGATGTCGGGGACGCGCGTCGGATCGTAGGGTTCCACGTCGTAGTCCGTCAGGCTGATCTCGACTGCGTCGCCGATCCAGTCCAGGCGCAATGTGATGTCATGGCCCGTGTCTTGGTTGTATTTGACCATGTTCACGAACAACTCCTCGATCGACAGGTCCACCGGCAGGCGCAACGCAGGGTCGGTGCGCCGTTCGGAAAAAAAAAGATCGGTCGCGGCGACGATTGCCGGCAATTCGTGGATGGAACGCTTGAACGTCATTTCCACGGCTCGCCGCCCTCCGTATGCGCCGACGAACATCGCAGCCCTTGGCGGCACGCCACCGCCAGAAAGTACCTCGGTCACTATAGCGCCAATTCGCCAGTTCGCTTGCAATGCAATCCGGGGCGGTCCGGGATTGCCTCGCAGGTCCGGCGCCGCCTTCGCCCGTACGATGGTGCTTGCATCGTGGCATCCGCGGTACGAGACTTGCCGCGGTCTGAGGCTCGACTGTCACTGGCGGGAATGGGGAACGTGAGCGTGGACAGCATCGGGCAAGCAGGCGAGGACATCACCCGCAAGAATCTGCTGGAGGCCTTGCTGGCCACCACTCGTGCACTGGGCGGCACGGAAACCGGATCGGCTGCAGCGGAGCTGGCAGAAGCTGCGCGTTTGCACACCGGCGCCCACACTGCGGCGCTCTGGCGCCGCGACACGCAGAACGGCGAACTGACTCTGTTGGTGCCGGCACGCGACCCGCCACCGCGTCTCGCGGCCGGGGCCGGGTTGGCCGGGCGCTGCGCCGAGGGCGGCCACATGCTGCTGGAAGTCGATGCGGGTACGGCCGTGGACATCATGGCAGTAACGACGATCGGCCCCGACCGCGTCGGACACACGGGCGCGGTGCTGAGCCTGCCGCTGGTGGCGGGCGACATCGTGCTCGGAATCCTGCAACTCCTGTACGAATCGGGCCGAGGCTTCGACCCGAACACAGTGCTGCTCGCGCAGGTGCTCGCTGCCGAAGGCGCGCTGGCGTTGCGCGACGCCGGGCCCGGCGCGGCCAACACGTTGCACAGCGAGGTGGAAGTCGCGCGCGCGATCCAGCGCAGCACGCTGCCCACGCAAATGCCCGCCGTGCCGGGCTATGACCTGTACGGGCACTTCCAGCCTGCGACCTACGCCGGCGGCGACATGTTCGACGCCGTGAAACTTCCGACGGGCGTGTTCCTGCTGCTGGGCGATGCCACCGGCCACGGCTTCGGCCCCGCGCTGTCGGCAATGGAAATGCAGGGCATGCTGCGCGTCGCATTCCGGCTCGGTGCCAGCCTCGACGATGCCTATCGTCACGTCAACAATCAGTTGGCCGAGGATCTTCCCGCAGACCGCTTCATCACCGCGTTCATGGCGTATCTCGACGCCGAGACGCACAGCGTGCGTTACCACTGCGCCGGACAGGGACCGCTGCTGCTCTACCGGGCGGGCGATGACCGCTGCGAATGGATCGAACCGACGACGTTCCCGGTGGGGGTGATGGATCTGGTCGAGGTGCCCCAGGCGGCGACGCTCCAGATGGGCGAGGGCGACATCCTGGCCTTGATTTCCGATGGTTTGTACGAACGCACCAATGCGGCCGACGCCGAGTTCGGGCCGGGGCGCGTCGCCGAGGCGATCCGCCGCGGACAGCATCTGCCGATGGCGGAGTTGTGCCAGCGCTTGCTGGTGGCGGCCGACACCTTCGCCGCCGGGATCGCTGCAGCGGATGACGTCACGTTGATCCTGGTGCGGCGGCTTCCGGCAACGGATGCGCGGATCGCCACGGCGAAATCGTCCGGCCCGCAGGAAAGCAAACAGCACGCACGGGATGGGTGATCGCTCTCCTTCATTCTCGTCATTCCGGGGCTGCGCGCAGCGCAGAACCCGGAATCCGGTTTCGCTGGTCCGGTCCCGCCGACAGCGGTAAATCGATCCCCGCCGCGCTATGCTGGCCAATAGCAAGTCGCGGCACTCGAACCCACAGAGCCGAAGCATGGCTGACGTCTTCATTTCCTACGCCCGCGCCGACAAGGCACGCGTCGCGCCGCTGGTCGCCGCGATCGAGGCGAAGGGCTGGTCGGTGTGGTGGGATCCGGCGATCAGCCCGGGCAAGGAGTTCGACGACGAGATCGACGTCGAGCTGCAGGCGGCCAAGTCGGTGCTGGTGGTATGGACGCCGACCTCCGTGGTGTCGCGCTGGGTGCGCGGCGAAGCGCGCGACGCCGCCGAGCGCGGGCTGCTGGTGCCCGTGCGGTTCGACCAGGCGCGCCTGCCGATCGACGTGCGTGCAATCCACACCACCGACCTCGACGACTGGAAGGGAGATCCGGCCAGCGTGCCGGCGCAGGAGTTCATGCGTGCACTCGACGCAATGATTGCGCGCGCAACGACTGCGCAGGCCGCGAAGGCGGTGGATGCTGCCACGTCGGTGGCGGCGCCGGAAAAGCCGGGGCCGAAGTTTTCGATCTGCGTATTGCCCTTCCTCAACATGAGCGGCGATCCCGAGCAGGAGTACTTCAGCGATGGCATCACCGAAGACATCCTCACCGACCTCAGCAAGATTTCGGCCTTGTCGATCATCTCGCGCAATGGCTCGTTCCTGTACAAGGGCAAGCAGGTCGACATCCCCCAGGTCGCGCGCGACCTCAATGTGACGCACGTGCTGGAAGGCAGCGTGCGCAAAGCCGGAGGCCGTGTGCGCATCACCGCGCAGTTGATCGACGGCGCGGCCAACAATCACGTCTGGGCAGAGCGTTACGACCGCGACGCCAGCGACATCTTCGAATTGCAGGACGAGATTTCGCACGCGATCGTCAAGGCGCTGAAGCTGCGGCTGTTGCCGGAGGAGAAGAAAGCCATCGAGCGGCGCGGCACGGAAAGCGTCGAGGCGCATGACCTGTATTTGATGGCGCGGCAGATTTACGTAACCAACCAGTTGGGCGAAAGTGCCTCGAAAGCCATTGTGCGTGCATGCATGCGGGCTACCGAGATCGACCCGAACTATGCGCAGGCCTGGGCATTGATGGCGACGGGTTATCGCAACCTTCGCGAGTTGGACGTGGGAGTGGACGACGGGATGGCGGCCGCGGAACGGGCGCTGGCGTTGGATCCGGATTTGGCGGAGGCGCACGCCGTCAAGGCGTATATCCTGCAGATGAAGGGTTCCATGGATGAAGCAGTCGCCGAGGTCGAAACAGCGCTGAAGCTGGACCCTGAATCTTACGAAGCCAACCGCACGGCCGGCCGCCTGAACTACCAATTGAACCGGTTTGTCGACGCGATCAGGTTCTTCGAGAAGGCTCTGAGTTTGATGGACTCGGATGTCAATACGGCAATTTTGCTGATCAGTACATCCAGGGCGGCCGGCGACAAGGTCGGCATGCGTCGGGCAGCTGAATTGGCGTCAAGACGGGCCGACGCGGTTTTGGCGTTGGACCGGAACAATGCCAACGTCATGGCGTACAGCGCACTGGCACTCGGGGCGCTGGGCGAAGCCGAGCGCGCCAAAGCCCGCATGAACCGTGCGCTGCTGATCGATCCTGACAATCTGGACATGCGTTACAACTTCGCATGCGCATTGAACGGATATATGGATGACAAATGCGCGGCGTTGGAAATGCTCGAGCCGCTATTGGCCCGGATCTCTGCCTATCTGCTGCGCTATCTCACAGCGGACCCGGACCTGGAATCATTGCGTGACGATCCGCATTACCAGGCCATGGTCGCTGCCGCCGAAGCGCGCCTCGCGGCCACGAAGCCGACAGCACCGGTGGCCTGAAATTTCGGCTCGTCATTCCGGCGCAGGCCGGAATCCATTTTTGTCGTGAGAAAAACGAGAATGGATCCCGGCCTGTGCCGGGATGACGATCAAAGCAGAACCTTGCGCCATTCCCTGGATCGTTACATCTTCCCCGCCTCCAGCGGCCGCTGGCGGTGCATCACCGCCCACTCGACGTGCTCGGCCAGTGAGGCTTCGCCCAAGGCGCGCAGGATTTCGCGTTGCTCGTCGGCGTCCTCGGCCTTGTCCAGTGCGGTGCGCGCGTTGCCGAACACGCGTTCCATGAAGCGGTACTGGCGGATCAGTTCGCGATCGGCCTTGCGGAACGAGTACGCCTCGCGCACGGCCGCGAAGATGGAGAACACGGCCATCACCACGATCAGGTCGTTCTTGGCATCGTTCGACAACTTGTGCACCAGCACCGCCAGTACCGCGCTGATGAAAATGCCCGCCAGCAGGCACATGGCGCCGATCGCTTCGTTGATGCGATGGCTGCGTTCGCGCTGTTCGGTGCGGACCCGGTAATAACCCAGTTCGCCGTGGGTGGCGTCGCCGACCCACTCATCGATCACGCCTCGCAATGCCGACTCGTCCCGCCGTGCCGGCCATGCATCGCCGAAAAGTCCGGAGCCGCGCATCACATTGCGTACCCAGCCCAGTTCGATGTCCTGCTTCTGCAACAGGCTGTCGCGGGCGAATTCGGGATCGCCGGTCAGCGAAATACCGGCGCGCCGCCAGTAGCACTGCACGCGCAGCCCCTCGGCCAGCGCGCGGTAATCCAGGTACTTGCGGTGCCAGCCGCGCCGTTTTGCGATGGCGCTCACCACTACGCCGGTCGCGAACAGAAACAGGAACAGGAACAGCATGTTGTCATGATCGGGAAGGTTGTCGTACATCGTGAAGGCCACGCCCATCACGAACGCAACCAGGTAGATCACGCGCATCGCCAGCAGCACGCGTTTCTGGAAATGGATCGCCAGCCAATCGGCCGTGCGGAACAGCGCGGTGGGCGACGACTGTGTCGGCATGCTTTCGCCCGCGGCGGAAGGCGCATCTTCGATGCCGGCGCCGCCCGACTCGATTTCCTCGCGATACTTCGCGGCATCGACATTGAACGCATCGGTATGCGCGAACACCATGCGAAACGCCTGCGGCATCGGCGCATCGGGTTCCGAAGCGTGGTCGAGATTGCGCCAGATCACCTGGCCCGGCCGCAGTGGTGCGCGGGGTGCGCCGTCCGGCACGTCGCGCGAACACACCAGGTGGCACAACAACCGCTCGTCACCGCCACCGTACAGGCGCGGTCGCCTGTCGCGCCGGCGCTCGACGTCGCCCGGCGGCGTCCCCGTCAGGAAATATTCCACGATTTGCGCGGTGCCGCCGAGACGGTGCGACGGTTTGCCGTCCCAAATCCCCAGCAACAAATGACAATGCCGAGCCACGAACATCCCGGCGTGCGCGTACTGGCGATTGCGCTCGTCGCCCGGCTCGGAAACCGCGGCGTGCGTATGGCCGGTGAGCAGCGGCAATTCGATCACACGCGCCTGCGCACACAACGATTCGAAGCGCGCACGTGTCGCGGCGTCGGTGAAATCCCGCGCATACAACTCGCGCGCGAACGGCAGCGGCGCCACGAGTTGCGCGCCAAGCCCAAGGCCTTCCTCGGCTACCAGTTGATCGCCGCCCTCGGCCAGTGGCGACAGGATCGTCAGCGGCGCGTGCGGGAACTCGTTTTGCAATTGCGCCAGCAACGCCCGCACGCGGGCCCGGATCGCCTCGATCTCGCGCGCGGGGATATTGCGATGGCTGGTGACGCCAACCACCAGCGGCGCGCGCGCAGCATTCGCTGCCGAGGTGTTTGTCTGCTCCGAATCGACCATGTCCATCGCGACGGCCCGTTCGTGGTTGCCGGTCACTTCAGTTGCGCGCCATCCATTGCGCGATTGCAGAGACAGTCTTCCGCTTCCGGCATTCTGCCGCAATTCCCGCCCCGCCATTTCCCTATGGCAGAAAAGGGGAGGGCCAATCTTCCGGCGACAACCGCGCTATTTCATGATCGGATTGTTGCGGATTGTCGGATCGATGACGCCCAACTTTCCATCCGAACGCTGGATCACCAGGTCGAACTTGAATTCGGCCGGCTCGGGGTTGGCATCGAACAGCGAAAGCTGCAGGGTGCTGCCTCGGGAAGCGAATGTGCGCCTCGGGAATGCCGCGTGCCCGAGCGGGTCGCGACCGCCGCCGCGACGGCGCGACATCTCGTTGAAGCTGATCCCGACCGGACTGTAGGTGTGTCGATCACCTTTGCGGGCGGATACGGAAAACTCCAGATGCACCTCGGCGGTGACGACGATCGGATCGTTGATCCTGCCCTGGCTGACCGTGCCGTGGCCGGTGTCGGTCAGCTCGATATCTGCGCCGGTGGAGCCGCGGCCGATCTCGAGGAAATCCGAGACGGTGACGGAAATCCTCGCCGTTGCGCATGCTGCGTGGTCAGTGGACATGCGTGTCTCCTTCAGTGAGTGGGGATGGCTGACCGGTAGCCGGCCAGGGTTGCAGCGGCACGTAACCGCTCGCGTTCAGACGATCGAACGCGATGCGCGCATGCTTCGCATCCCCGGTCAGTTGGCACAGTCGCAGCCAGGGGTCGAGCAGGCGCCAGTAGTGCGAGTCCGGAGCGCGCGTCGCGAGCAATCCATGCGCCTGGGTCCAGGCCGCCGGCAGCGTGTCCGGTGATTGCACCCGTTGCAGCGCGCCCAGTACCAGCAATGCTTGGGCGCGGTCGGCCAGGCTGCTGTCGTCGACCGCGTCCTTCGTCGTCTCGTTCTGCGCTTCGATGAGCGATCGATGGGCGGCTTCCGTCGCCGATCGCACGTCACCGCCGTGCCATGCAATGCGGGCGCGCAGCAGCCAGCCACGGCTGAGCACGCGATGGATCTGGGGATTGCCCCGCGACATTTTGGATGTCGCGAGTTCGCGGGCATGCGCCATCGCCACGGACAATAACTTTTCGGCCTGATCAGGTCGATCCGCAGCGAAGGCGTATGCCGCGCGGGTCACCTGCACGTTCGCCAGATTCACCCGCCAGGGAACGTTGTCCGGATCGTGCTTCGTCAAGGCGAGGTAGGTATCAGACACCTCGGCCAAGGCGCGCCGGCTCTCCTCGTTGCGACCGGTGGTGGCCAACGACCCGGCCAGCAGTTCCTGCGCGCTGCCCCATTCCGACAACCGTCGAAAGTCGCCCGGGTGCAAGGTACGCAGGATCGCAAGCTGGCGCGCTTGGTCGCCGAACAGGCGCTGGGCGCCTGCAAGGTCGCCGCGTTGTTCGGCCACGTTGCCGAGCCACGAGACGGTATCGGCAACTTTTGAAGCCAGGTCGGCATCGTCGGGTCGGCGCCGGGCGAGTGCTTCCATTTTCGCCAACTCCGCCTCGAAACCGTGCTGCGCCGCGTTCAAGTCGCCGCGGTCCAGTGCCAGTACGGCCAGATTGTGTTCGCCGTAGGTGGCTTCGAGTTGCCAGTCCTGGTTGTCGGGATCGATCTTCGCCAGCGCGAGCGTGGAGTCGCGATAGCGGGTCAACCATTCGTTGGCGTCCGCGAGCTTGCGCTGTTGCCAATGGACATAGCCGATCCAGTATTCGGCCTGCGCACGGTCATACAGGAAACGGCCGTCGTGCGGATGGCGTGCGACCAGTTCCGCGCTGCGCTGCTCGGCGCGCTGGAACGAATCCATGGCAGCGCCGTAGCGTGCTTCCTTCAAGCGGATTTCGCCGATCTGCACCAGCGCACGGGATTGCTGGGTGAGCTCCACGTCGGACAGCGAACCGGGGCTGCTGGCGGCAAACAGCGCCATGGCCTTGTCGGTCACCGCGGCCATCAGGTCCAGCCGGCCCATGCTGTCGAGCTTGTCGTGCAGGTCGCCGAGCATGAAGTTCAGCGCGTCCTCGGTTTGCGCCTGCCGCTGTCGGGCTTCGTTGCGCGCGATGTATGCGGTGATGGCCAGTCCCGCGGCGATCGTCATGCCGACCAAAGACGCCGCGGTGACGGCCAGCAAGCGATGGCGGCGACGCTGCGCTTCGCGGTGGACCAGCGCGTCGAAACCGACGCCGAGCATGCCTGCGATGAGCTTCAGCTTGGCGCCGTGCTTGCCGTCCTGGCCGGGACGCACGTCGGCGGCGATCGGTTCCGTCCTTCCGGTTGTCGGCCGACCATCGGCATCCGGCACACAACGCAGCGCAGGACAGAAACATTCCTCGGCTTCCCGGCCGGGCATGTCGGTGGCATCGGGTTCGCCATCCACGATCAGGCAGAAGATCCGTTCGCCGCGACCCATGCGCTTGTAGGCCAGCACTTCCTCGTTGACCCAACGCGACACTGCCGACGCGGGCGAACACAGCACGATCAGGTTTTCCGATTGCGCGAGCGCCTCGTTGACCTCGCGGCCGAGATTGGTGGCACTCGCGAGTTCCTCGCGATCGCGGAAGATCGGATTCAACCGGCGCGGAATTTCCCCGTGCGCGGTCTTGGTTCCGACCAGCCGCGACGGCACGCGATACGTTTCCAGCGCCTTGTGCAGCCAGTTCGCCCACGCCTTGTCGCGGTGGCTGTAGCTGATGAAGGCGCGATAGGTGAAACGCGCAACCGGCGACTCGGCCATGGCCGCCTCCGCCCTCGGGTCATCCTTGACGGATGCGACCCTCACGAAGCGCTCGGGGATCGCTTTCGTCCGGAGAAGGAACTCTGCCAGAATCGTGCTGGCAGCGGAAGTGCATCCGTCCTTGCGTGAAGGAACCGCCTGGGCGGTAGAAAGTTCAGTCGGCTTCCCGTGCTTTCGTCATTCCGGGGCAATGCTCAACCGGAATGTCTCCAACGTCGTCATTCCGGGCGGCCTGCGACGGCATCGCAGGCCGAACCCGGAATCCACTTTTCCCCTGTGCGCGGGTGACTATCGGATGAAAGGGTCTGCCCACGGACCGTGCGGGCAGACCCGAAAGGCAACTATTGTTTCGAAGGGTTGGCTTCTAATTGTTCTTGATCATTGGGTCGCCTGGATCGTCCGGGGTGACCGTGCCCGTTCCGCCGGCGGCCGCCATGCAAGCGAACGAATTGCCGCTGGCGCAGGCCATGATCAACTGCTCCGCCTGTGTAAACCACGAA
>JAICIW010000059.1 GCA_025928735.1 Rhodanobacteraceae bacterium
CACGCACCCGCTCCGGCCAGGTTCGCATCGTCCCCCTCGATGTTCGCACGTTCGTCGAGTCCGTCCGATGAAGCGGCTTCCCGGCTCCCGTCCACGCGGTAGGAAATTCCCCACAACGCTTTCGGCGCCGATCGCGCGGCAGGCGGGGCGATCGCCGACTTCGCTTTCGTTCGCGCGCGCCAACAATGCGCGCTGGCGATCGGCGGAGTGGAAGCGATGCGTTCGATGATGTGGGGAATATGGTTGGGTGTCCTGGTGTGGGCGGCAGGGTTGCCGGTGGTGGTGTGCGCCGCGCCGCCGCCTCCGGTCGAACTGGTCGACGTCTATCACGGCGGTATCGACTTGTCCCACTATTGGATAAGCGAGAAGTTCGATGGCGTGCGCGGCTACTGGAATGGCCATGAATTGCTGACGCGCGGCGGCACGGTCGTGCGGGCGCCGGCATGGTTCACGAACGAATGGCCGAAGACGCCGATGGACGGCGAACTGTGGGCCGGCTACGGGCACTTCGCAATGGCCTCTACCATCGTGCGTACCGCTGGGCCGGATGATCCGGCGTGGCACCAGATCAGCTATCACGTCTTCGATCTTCCCGCGCACGGCGGCAACTTCGACGCGCGCGTGCCGGCGATCCGGAAGACGGTCGCGGCGATCGGGGATTCGTGGGTCGTCGCCATCAGGCAGTTTCATGTTCGTGACGAAGCCGCGCTCCAGGCGGCGTTGAAGCGTGTGCTCGACAAGGGCGGCGAAGGGTTGGTGCTGCACCGTGGCGATGTGCCTTACCGGTCTGGACGCAACGTCGGGCTGCTCAAGCTGAAGCCGTACGAAGACGCCGAAGCCAAGGTCGTGGCGATCCGGCCCGGCGAGGGCCGGATCAAGGGCATGATGGGCTCGATCGAAGTGCGTACGCCGGACGGGCGTCGTTTCGCGATCGGCTCGGGATTTACCGACGCTCAGCGCGCGCACCCGCCCGCGGTGGGTTCGTGGGTGACCTATCGATTCAACGGACTGACGAACAGCGGCTTGCCACGATTCGTGCGGTTCCTGCGCTTGCGGCCCGGCGGACCGCCTCCGGAGCCCGCCGCGCATCCGTGATTGTGGCGTTCGCCGGAACGCGCGCTCACGCGCCGTGGCTTCGCGCCCACTGCACGATGCCTGATGCATTCACTGCCCCGGCCTGACGCGCGATTTCGCGCCCGCCGCGGAACAGCGCGAGGGTCGGAATGCTGCGGATGTTGTATTGCGCGCCGAGCGATTGTTGCGTATCGGTGTCCACCTTGAGCAGGCGCACACGCGGCTCCAGTTGAGCCGCAGCTTTCACGAATTCGGGCGCCATCATCTTGCACGGGCCACACCACGGCGCCCAGAAATCGACCAGCACCGGAACCTCATCGTGCGAGAGATGCTTCCGGAACGCGGCTTCATCCACTTCGACCGGCTTGCCTTCGAACAATGGTCGATGGCATTTGCCGCAGCTCGGCGTGCCCCTTCGTTCGCGCGGCACGCGATTCACCGCTTGGCAGTGCGGACAGACGATGTGCAATGCATCGCTCATGGGCTGGCCTTTCCGTTGCCGTTCGCGGGCGGTGCGCCGACTGTCGTGCCGGAAGCATGGCTGGCCGCTGCGTGGATCATGGTATTGGCGGTCGCGATGATCGGTACCGCGAAGAATGCGCCGGCGATGCCGCCGATGGCCGCACCCGCCATCACGCCAAGCACGATCCCGAGCGGATGCACCTTGACGGCGCCGCCGGTGATCAGCGGATGCAGGACGTTGCCTTCGATCTGGTTCACCAGCAGCACGATGCCGAACATGATCAAGGCGTTGGTCCAGCCATTGAACAGCAGCGCGATGATCACCGCGGCCGCACCCGCGACGATCGAGCCGATGATGGGCACCAGCGCGCCGAAGAACACGACGGCCGCGATCGGCGTCGCCAATGGCACGCCGATCATCCATGCGCCGAATCCGATCGCGACGGCATCGAGCGCCGCCACGAAGATCTGGATGCGGGCAAATTCCTTGAGGGTGTGCCAGCCCGCGCGTCCGGCGAAATCGATGCGTGCGCGGGCGCGGCGGGGAAACAGTCGCGTGGTCCATGCCCATATTTGGGCGCCGTCGATCATCGCGAACAGGATCACGAAGATGATGATGAAGATGCCTTCCAGCACACCCACCAGGCGTTTGCCCGCGTTGGCCGCGCGCAGCGCGACCCGCGACGCGTTGTGTTGCAACCACAGGATGAGATCCGAGATGTAGCCGTTGATCTTCTCCGGCGTGAGTCCGAACGGGTGGGTAGCGAGCAGGCTGTTGAGCGAATTGCCGAGCGCGCCGATCTGCTTTTCCAGCGTCGGCAGCGCGGTCACCACCCGCTCGGTGACCAGCAGCAACAAGCCGACCACCACCGCGATCCCGATCAGCAGCGCAACGAGGATGGCAAGCCACTTCGGCCAGCGGTGACGCTGCAGCAAGTCCGACAACGGCACCAGCAATGCGGCCACGATGATGCCGATCAGGAACGGAATCACGATTTCCGAGAGCAGGTGCGCGAGGAATCCGATGCCCGCGAGCGCGGCGGCGATCACGAGCAGTCGCCACGTGAACGCGGCGCCGATGCGCATCCCGTGCGGGACGGCGTCGTCGGCCGGATCGCTGGAACGTTCGCGCCACCTCGAACTCACATCGTCACTCCCTGACCGACCATCGAAGCACCCGGAGGCAGAACGCGTCGGACGCACGCCGTTCGGGCCGCGCCCGTGCGGCCCATGCAAACCGGCCACCGCGCGACAGGCGGCCAAAGGCTAACCACACGCGGGTTGAATCGATGTCAAGAAGATTTCATGCGGCGCGGGATTGGGGTGATCAGTTCGTGACGGTGCACCGCATCGGCCTTCACATGGCGTGAAACATTTCGCCCGGATAATGCGGTCTTTAGCCAAGGAGACCGGACGATGAACCTGAAGATGCCTGCGCTCGTCGTTGCCTGCACGCTGGTGCTTTCGGCTTGCGGTGGCAACAACCAATCCGAGAATGCGCCAGCGCCGGGCGCCACGGCTCCGATGCCGGCGGCAACCGCGCCCGCGATGCCAATGACGGCCGCACCCGCGACCACCGCGACCGCGGGCCCAGCCGCGATGCCGGGAACGGCGGGAACATCCGCCATGGCATCCGAGACCATGGCCAGCAACGGCAAGCCCGCCGCGACGATCAACAACTGCAGCACGGAAATCGAGGCCAGCGATGCGATGCAATACAACGTCGGCTCGATCGTGGTGCCCTCGTCTTGCACCAACTTCAAGATCACCCTGAAGCACACGGGCAAGCTGCCGGTGGCGTCGATGGGTCACGACGTGGTCATTACCAAGCAGTCCGACATGCAAGCGGTGGATCAGGAAAGTGCGGCGGCCGGCCTGGACAATGGCTACATCAAGGCGGATGACTCGCGCGTCATCGCGCATACCAAACTGATCGGTGGCGGTGAAACCGCGTCGGTGAGTTTCCCGGTCAGCAAGATCAAGGACGGCGGTCCGTTCGTGTTCTTCTGCAGCTTCCCGGGTCATTCCGCGCTGATGCATGGTCCGATAAGCGTCCAGTAACGCGCTCCGGAATGGGCGAGTGGCAGAACGGGCGCCGAACGGCGCCCGTTCTTTCGGTGCGCGGTGTATGGACACTCACTGCGGACCGAACCACACTTCGCGGCATCCTTGGCGCAAGGAATTCGACGTGATCCATCTGCCGGTGCTGGTCGTGCTGTTGAACGTGTTGCTGTTGTTCGCCACCGGACTGGTGGTGGCGAGCGCGCGTGGTCGTCATGGCGTCAAGGCGCCGGCAACGGTCGGCCACCCCGATTTCGAGCGCGCCTTTCGCGTGCAGATGAACACGCTCGAACACACGGTGGTATTCCTGCCGACGTTGTGGCTTGCCGCGCAATGGGGCAATCCCACTTGGGCCGGCATCCTCGGACTGGTGTGGATCGCGGCGCGCGTGTGGTACGTGCCGGCTTATCTGCGCAGCGCCGAAGCGCGCCATTATCCCTTCATGGTGTCGCTGGTCGCGTGGCTGCTGTTGCTGGCGCTGGCGATCTGGGGTGTGGTGCGGTTGTTCTTGCTGCAACCGTGGTGAACATGCGCGTGGCGGACCCGCTCAGGCGGCGGCCACCTTGGTGGCGATCTCGCGCAAGGCGCTTTCGAACACTTCCGGCGGCTGGCCGCCCGAAATCAGGTATTGACCGTTGACGACAGTCGCAGGCACGGAATGGATGCCGCCCTGCTGCCAACGGTGTTCCTGTGCGCGTACTTCGTCGACGAATTCGTTGCCGTCCAGCATGCGGCGCGCGGCATCGCCCTCCAGTCCGGTTTCCTTCGCGATGCGCACGAGCACGTCGCGGTCGGCAACGTTTTCATTGTCGGTGAAGTAGGCGCGAAACAGCGCCTGCTTGAGCGCGACGGCTTTCTCGCGGTCCTGCTGTTCGGCCCAGTGCAACAGGCGGTGCGCGTCAAAGGTGTTCCAGACGCGGCTGCCCGCCTGCGTGTTGATCGCCACGCCCAGCGCCGCGGCGCGCTCGCGAATCGCAATGCGGTTGGCTTCGAGCTGCTTGTCGTCGATACCGTACTTCTGCCTGATGTGCTCGCCGGCATCTTCGCCTTCGAACGGCGTCTGCGGATTGAGTTCGAACGGCTGCAGGTGGATCTCGGCTTCGACACTGCCTTCGAGTTTCGTCAATGCCGATTTCAGGCTTGCAAGGCCGATCGCGCACCACGGGCAGGCGACGTCGGAGACGAAATCGATGCGGAAGCGGGCAGGGGCAATCATGGCCATATCGCTATTGATTCATACCAATGTGGAGGCGCCTGCGCGCATGTCAATGAAGCGCCCGGCTTCAGTCGCCGAAATACACCGACACGCCCATGCCGCCTTGCCAAGCATCCGCGCGACCTGCCACGCGATGGCGGGCGCCGAGGTCGAGTTGCACGCGTGGCGTAACCTGCCAGCTCAAGCCCGCGCCAGCGACGCCGGCGTAGCCCATCGCCTGCGCGTGTTGCGCCGCGGCTTCCACGAATATACCGAGCGTGGATGTCAGCGCCCAACCTTCGTTGATGGCAAGCAACTGGCTGTCGATGTCGCCCGACACCGCTTCGGCGTACACGCCGGTCGAGCGATCGTCGTCGTGCTGCCAATTGAAGCTCGCGCCGAGCAGGTACTGGCGTCGAGCGTTGCGGAACGCGCGCGCGCCATCGGTGAATTCGATGCTGCCGAGCAATCCCCAACTGAAACGGCCATGCGCGGCTGGTGCAATCTTCAATGCAAGGGTGCTGTCGGATCGGCCGTGGGCGGCTGCGCCGGGGGCATCGAGCCAATTCCATCCGCTGCCGAATTGGAGTTCCAGGGCGTGGCCGACACCCATGCGCAGCAGAGTGTCGGTGGTGAAGCTGGAAGCGCCGTCGGCATGGCTCCAATCCGGCGCGCCTTGTTCGATCGTGACGTCGCCGGCTTGCAACACCGCGGGCGTGAAGCCCAGGCCCGGCCGGTCGTAGCCGGGGTTGTTCCGCACTTCGGCCATGGCAGGCGCGGAAGCGCAAAGGCCGAGGCACAGGACGATGGCGGCACGGCGATAGTGAAGTTGTCGAAGTTCTGCGTTCATCGATGCGGGGCGGTTCTGATCGGCGCGCGCATCCTATCGGGCCCGCGGCGCGCGGGCGAGTGTGCGCTGATCACACGGCGATGTGAGCGGCCGGTGCCGAGCACGTTTCCGACATCCCGTTCGCTACAGGCGCACGCGGGCGAAGTGTTAGAGTGGTCGGCTGGTTCCCGAAGCGAGTGGTGCGATGACGGTTGAAGCCTTTTATCCGATCGGTACGCCCGGCAAACCGTGGGGCGACGTGGAGAAAGCCGAGTGGCTTTCGCGGCAACGCAGGCAGCGCAGTTACGCGGATGACGTGTTGGGCATGGTCGAGCGGCTGCGTGCGCGCTTCGACGTGGTGCAGTACGGCGAACTCGATTACGCGCCCGACCGCTACCCGCTGTTCGCGCTGAAGAGCCGCGACTGGAACGACGCGTTGCCGGTCATGCTGGTGACGGGCGGCGTGCACGGCTACGAAACCAGCGGCGTGCACGGCGCGCTGCAATTCGCGGACCGGCACGCGGAAGAATACGCGGGTCGCGCCAACGTTGTCGTCGTGCCATGCGTCAGCCCGTGGGGGTACGAGCGCATCCATCGCTGGGATCCGTACGCGCTCGATCCGAACCGCAACTTCATTCCCGACAGTCCCGCGCCGGAATCGGCAGCGCTGATGCGTCTGGTCGCGTCGTTCCGCGAGCGTGTCTCGATGCACATCGACCTGCACGAAACCACCGACACCGACGAATCCGAGTTTCGCCCGGCGCTGTCCGCGCGCGATGGCACGCCGTACGAGCCGGGCACGATTCCGGATGGTTTCTACCTGTGCGCCGACAGCGCGAATCCGCAGCCGGAATTCCAGCAGGCGGTGATCGCGGCGGTCGCGAAGGTGACCCACATCGCCCCGGCCGATCCCGACGGCACCCTCATCGGCTCGCCCGTGGTCGCACCCGGCGTGATCGAATATCCGCTGGTGAAGTGGGGTCTGTGTGCGGGCATCACTGCGGCGCGTTGGCGCACCACCACCGAGGTATATCCCGACAGCCCGCGCGCCACGCCGGAGCAATGCAACGCGGCGCAGGTTGCGGCGGCGTGCGCGGCGATCGACTACGCGCTGGCGCACGCCTGAGGGCTATTCCGGCGCTGACGGAGCGTCGACCTGGATCGTTCGCTGCACGTCGCTTAACGACGACAAACAGCGCGGGTGCGACGTGCGATCGATTGGCGTACTCTCTGGACCATGTCCATTCGCGGGTCGCGTCGTGCAAGACGCAATCCAACTGGAGGCGCCGTGAAGATCAAATTCCTGTCCTCGTTCCTCGTCGTCGCCGCGCTGAGTCTTGCCGGCGTCGGCATCGCGGTTGCGCAAAATGACAACGGCGTGCTGGTTCGCTCCGACGGCATCTATGTCCGCTGCGATCAATGCGGCACGATCGAGCGCATCGATCAGAACATCAGTCAGGGTGGCAGCCATGGCACGGCCGGTGCGGTGATCGGTGCGATCGCCGGCGGCGTGCTCGGCAATCAAGTGGGCAAGGGCAAGGGCCGCAAGGCAGCCACGGTCGCCGGCGCGGTCGGTGGCGGGTTTGCCGGTCACGCGGTCGGCAATCGTGGCGGCACGCACAACTACCTCGTGCATATCCGGATGGGCAATGGCAGTTACGCGAATGTGCAGGTCGCCGATGCCAGCAGCCTGCGGATCGGCGACTTGGTGCAGGTGGATCCGAGCGGAAACATCACGCGCATTCGCTAGCGCTCGGGTACTTCCGCGTTCGAAGCGCGCATCGACGAACCGGTGTAAGGCAAAAGAGGCCCCGCACTCGGGGGTCGGAGAGTCGCGTCGCGCCGCGCGTGAAGGGTCTTCGCTTGCCCGAACGTCCATCCGCATCGAGCGCACGTGACGTGACGGGGTGCCGCCATCCGGCGTATCACCGCCTGAATTGCAGCCATGACCGAGCCGGCGGGCCTTGGCGGATCTTTTTTCGATGCGGCAAAACGGCCTTCCGTCGACGTCGGTTGTGATAATTCAGCAAGTAAAAACAATAACTAATACGATATACATGATGTTGAATCGCGAACCCGCCGCAAATCGCGAAATTTTGTGATGGACTTCCCACGAACAAAGCGTAAAGTAGGGCCGCAGCCAACCGGTTAGCAGGGGTTCGTGGGGAAACATGGTGAGACACGTCAGCAGGTTACCTGCGCCTTCGCATGCAGTTTTGTGGAGACCGGTCACCCCAACGTACTCACGCGTATCTTGCAAGTCCCGGCCGCCGATTGGTTGAACCAAAGCGCAGCAGCGAAGCCGCCCTCGTCTTCGTTCCATCGATTGATGAGCTGTGCGAAAACTCGACCTGACCCGAGGAGATCATCATGAGTGTGCGTTTCGAGCGTACCGGTCCGTTGACCGAATTGAGCAGCTACCCGCAGTGGGCGCAGGACATGGTTGGTGAGTGCGATATCGTCAAGCGGACGGTCGTGGATCACGAACTGTGGCGTGAAATGTGTACCGGTGAGCATCCGGAAATCACGCAGCGGTTCGTGGTCGGTGCATGGCCGGCGATCGAGCGCTTCCCCTGCTACATGGCGCGCAGCCTGTTGAAGACGCGTTACGGGCGCAGCGAAGGTGAGGACAACGCGCGCCGCTGGCTGGTCCGCAATATCCGCGTGGAGCAGAACCACGCCGAATACTGGTTGAACTGGGCCGAGGGCGCCGGCGTGTCGCGCCAACAGGTGTTCCACGGCCAGTTGCCGCCGGGCACCCAGGTGCTCGCCGACTGGTGCGAGCAGGTCAGCACCGGCGACACGCTGGCGGCCAGCCTCGCCGCCGTGAACTACGCGGTCGAAGGCGCGACGGGCGAGTGGTCCCGCATCCTGTACGAAAGCGAGAGTTTCGCGGCGCAGTACCCGCAGCCGACCCGTCGCGGCAGCCTGCGCTGGCTGCAGTTGCACGCGGCCTACGACGACGAGCACCCGTGGGAAGCGCTGGAACTGGTCTGCGGATTGCTCGGCCCTTCGCCCCGCCCGGCCGAGGTCACCCACATGGCCGAGTGCATCAAGCGCACCTACGTCGCGATGCGGATTCTTGGCGACCGTTCGGTCCAGCCCTCCGGCAAGCTGGAAGTGGCCGAGGACTACGAGGTCGTCGCAGCCTGAATCCATAACGATTGGTACAAAAATTGCTTCTAATGGAGACGCTTATGCGATCGTGACCACCAGCGTTGCTCATGCACCAAGGCTCCTTCCATCCCTTGCGGACTCCCCTGGCCAGGCGCCTGCTGCCGCTCGCCTATGCATTGGTCGCGGTGGTGGTGCTCATCCTCCTGCTTACCTGGGTCACGGTGCAGGCCCAGATCGCCCTCGCCGGTTATCTCAACGGCGAGAGCATCTGGTCCAAGTCGCAAAAGCAGGTGACGGTCGACCTGCTGCATTACGCCGCCACCGGCGATGCCGCGGATTACGACGATTTCCAGAAGAACTACGCGGTCCTGCAGTCGCTGCGCACCGCGCGCGACATGATCCTGTCGGGACATTTCGACTA
>JAICIW010000245.1 GCA_025928735.1 Rhodanobacteraceae bacterium
AAGCCGGCGATGGTTCCGGAATGACGACAAGGGGAATGACGACAAGGGGTTTCGCTCGCGTCGCCAGTCTTTTTGGCATAGGCTAGGAGTTCGATACGGATATCCGTGATTGCGATGACCAACCGACATCGCGCGGGGAAGCGCGCGCATCCGTCGTCCGGCTCCACGCCGGCAAAGTCGGTTGTGGCTGGGAGCGGTGCGTCCGAAGCAGACAGGCCGCGGCACGGCAAGCAGGCGGACGAAGGTCGGCAACCGCAAGCAAGCAGGGGAACCGCACATCCACCGGAAAACGTTGACCACGTGGTGAAGAAGAAACCGCCAGCGTCGCACGAACCGAACCGTGGTCCATCCGGCGCCGACGGGCCCGATTCAGGACCACTCGTCGTGGGCATCGGCGCCTCGGCGGGCGGACTGGAAGCGTACAAGCAGTTCTTCGCGCACATGCCGGCCGACAACGACATGGCGTTCCTGCTGGTGCAGCATCTCGCGCCGGATCACCAGAGCATGCTGGCGGATTTGCTGGGGCGCTGCACCTCGATGCCGGTGGCAGAAGCCGCCGATGGTGAAAAGGTGCAGGCGGGGCACGTCTACGTGATCCCGCCGGATGCCACGCTCACCGTCAGCGATGGCGCCCTGCGTGTCGCCAAGCCCGCGCCGCCACGCCAGTACCGCTGGCCCATCAATGCGCTGTTCACGTCCCTGGCGGAGGAACACGGCGACCACGCGGTGTGCGTGGTGCTGTCGGGCAGCGGCAGCGATGGCGCGCGCGGTCTGCGCGCGGTCAAGGAACACGGTGGCCTGACCCTGGCGCAAGCCGGTTTCGACCACGTCGCGATGATGGGCATGCCGGCCTCCGCCGCTGCGACCGGGCTGGTGGATCAGGTGCTGCCGGTGGAGGCGATGCCGGCGCGCCTGCTCGCGCATTACCGGAGCCTGCGCGACAGCCGCGGCAAGCAGGATACCGAAGGTACGCGCGAGGACGTGGCCGCCAACCTGCAGACGATCTGCGAGCTGTTGCGCGCGGAGACCGGCCACGACTTCAGCCAGTACAAGGAGAAGACGCTGGTGCGCCGCATCCAGCGGCGCATGCAGGTGGCGCAGGCGGCCAGCGTGCCGGACTACGTGGCCTACCTGCGCCGCGAGCCGGGCGAGTACGAGCTGTTGTTCAACGAACTGCTGATCAACGTCACCGAGTTCTTCCGCGATCCCCCTGCGTTCGAAGCGTTGGAAACGCACGCGATTCCCGCGCTGCTGGCCGGCAAGAACGCCAGCGATATCCTGCGCATCTGGGTACCCGGTTGCGCGACTGGCGAGGAGGCGTATTCGATCGCGATCACCTTGAAGGAGGCGATGCCGCGCGGCAAGCCGCAGCCGAAGGTGATGATCTTCGCGACCGACATCGATGCATACGCGATCGAGAGTGCGCGCAGCGGGCGTTACCGCGCACCGTTGCAAGGCATTTCTCCGGAGCGCCGCGAGCGCTGGTTCACGGAGGACGGCGACGATTACGTGGTGGTCAAGTCGATCCGCGAAATGTGCGTGTTTTCGCTGCACAGCGTGATCAAGGATCCGCCGTTCTCCAGGCTGGATTTGATTTCCTGCCGCAATCTGTTGATCTATTTGAACGCCGAGGCGCAACAGCATCTGGTTCGTTCATTTCATTACGCGCTGCGGCTCGGCGGCTTCCTGCTGCTGGGACCGTCGGAAAGCGTGTCGCGCAATCCGCGGCTGTTTCACCCGCTGGACAAGAAGCAGCGCTTGTACGCGCGGCGCGACGACGGCCCATCCGGCGGCATCCCGATGCTGCCGGCGAAGCGGCCCGGCGAGCGCAATACGTACGCGGCGGGGCGTGCCCTCGTGGAGGGGCGTGTCAGCGCGGAAAGCGAGCTGGATCGCGCCGCACGCCGGGTGATGGAGAAACATTCACCGGCCTATGTGGTGATCGACGCGCACCGCGACATCGTGCGTTTCGCCGGCAACACCGGGAAATATCTGGGGCCGTCGTCCGGCACCGCCAATCTCAACCTGTTCACGCTGCTGCACCGCGGCCTGCGCAATGTTGCGCGGCAGGCGGTCAATCAGGCGTTCGTCACCGGAAAATCCGCCCGCGCCGAACGCCCGGCCGATCTCCGCGATGGAGATCGCCAGCCGTTGCGCGTGGTGGTCGAGCCGCTGCCGGATCAGCACGCAGGCGAGTCCCAAGGCACCGATGCGCGCTTGTACGTGGTGACGTTCATCGAACTGCAGAATGCGCCGACGACGGCGCCGGCCGAGGGCTCCGCGGAGGATGGCGCCCGCCTGCACGCGCTGGAGCACGAGCTGGAAACCACGCGGACCCAATTGCAGAGCGCAATCGACGATCAGGAAGCCGCCACCGAGGAATTGAAGTCCGCCAACGAGGAATACCAGTCGGTCAATGAGGAACTGCAGTCGTCCAACGAGGAACTGGAAACCTCGAAGGAGGAAATGCAGTCCATCAACGAGGAATTGCAAACCGTCAACGCGGAGCTGAATTCCAAGAACGAGGCGCTGGCGCGCCTCAACAGCGACCTGCGCAACCTGCTGGAAAGCACCCAGATTGCCACGATTTTCCTGGATGAACATCTGCACATCCGCGGCTTCACGCCGGCCATGACAGATGTTTTCCACCTGCGCGAAGGCGACCGCGGCCGGCCGATCACCGAGATCGCGCCCAACATCGATTACCCGGACCTGCGCAGCGACGTGAAGCACGTGCTGCGCAACCTGGGCGTGGTGGAGCGTGTGTTGCGCCACGACGATCACGGCCCCGCGTACCTGCTGCGGATGCGCCCGTACCGTACCGTGGACAACGTGATCGACGGAGTGGTGCTGACCTTCGTGGATGTCACCGAGTCGCAGCGTCTGAACCAGGAACACGCGCGGCTGGCGGCGATCGTCAATGCCTCGAAGGACGCCATCTTCGGCATTTCGCTGCCGGACCGCATCACCAGTTGGAACCCCGCGGCCGAAGCGCTGTTCGGGCTTCCGGCGGCGCAGGTGGTCGGCAAGCGGCTGGACACCTTGCTGCCAGCGGAAGCCTCCCAGCAAACCCGTGATTTTTTTGCCAGCGCGGAGCGGGAAAGCCGCCTCGGCGAGTTTTACATGACCTGGGTGCGCCCGGACGGCGAGAGCATGCCGCTGGAGATGAACTGGGCGCCGGTGCGTGACGAGCACGGCAACGTGATCGCGGGGGAGATCTTCGCGCGCGACATGCGCGAGCGGGCGAAGGCCGAGCGCGGCGCGACCCTGATGATGCGCGAGCTCGACCATCGCGTGAAGAACACCCTGGCGACGGTGCAGGCGATCGCGCAGCAGACCCTGCGCGGCTCCGCCAGCGTGGAGGATTTGCAAGATGCCTTCATGGCGCGGCTGATGTCGCTGTCGAAAACCCACAACCTGCTGGCGCGCGAGGGCTGGAGCGGCACGGATTTGCGTAAATTGGTGGAGGGCGAACTGCAGCCCTACCAGCGAGGCGATGCAGCCCGCATCGAGATTCGTGGCGGACCGGTGATGCTGTCGCCCAAAGCTTCGCTGGCGCTGAGCATGGCGTTGCATGAACTTGCCACCAACGCCGCCAAGTACGGCGCGCTGTCGGTACAGGACGGCGTGGTCGCGGTGGATTGGGAAGTGGGCATGGTCAATGGCGAGCCGCACTTGCAGCTGCGCTGGAGGGAGCGCGGCGGCCCGCCGGTCGGGCAGCCCGTGCGCTTCGGGTTCGGCCATCGCCTGATCACCGAAGGCTTGGCCTACGAGCTGGATGGCACGGTCACACTGGAATTCGCCGCCACCGGCGTAGTATGCGAAATGGACGTTCCCGTTCCGCCTCCCGTCATTACCGGATAGGGGGCTGAAGCCGCGAAATGGAATACAGTCATGGACAAGGACAAACGTCGAAATCGGCTGATGGCGCGGGCTGCAGCCATGGCCGGATGGGATCGGCATGAATGACGCACGCCGCGCGCCGCAAAGCCGCGAATTCGGTCGGTCATCCGCGCCGCTGCACATCCTGATCGTCGAGGACGAAATGTTGCCGGCCATGCTGCTGGAAGCGGTAGTGGTCGACGCCGGCCACGACGCGCGCAAGGCGGCACGCCTGCCCAAGGCCATGGAGTTGGCCCGCGCCGAGCACTTCGATGCCGCGGTGCTGGATGTGAATCTCGCGGGCGAACCGGTGTTCCCGCTGGCGGCGCTGCTG
>JAICIW010000168.1 GCA_025928735.1 Rhodanobacteraceae bacterium
ACACGTGCAGCCGCCGCAGGTCGACATCGATGGCCCGTTCCAGATGCGCGTTTCCTCGCTGGATTACTCCAGCTACGTCGGCGTGATCGGCGTCGGGCGCGTGCAGCGCGGCCAGGTCCGCACCAACATGCCGGTCGCGATCATCGACCACGAAGGCAAGCGCCGCAACGGCAAGGTGTTGCAGGTCATGGGCTTCATGGGCCTGGAGCGCCGCGAAGTCCCGGAAGCGCAGGCCGGCGACATCATCGCAGTCTCGGGCATCGAAAGCTTGAGTATTTCCGACACCATCTGCGATCCGTCGGCGGTGGAAGCACTTCCCGCGCTGACCGTGGACGAGCCGACCATCAGCATGACCTTTCAGGTCAACAGCTCGCCGTTCGCCGGCAACAAGGATCTCTCGGGCGGCAAGTTCCTCACCAGCCGCCAGATCCGCGAACGCCTGACGCGCGAGACGTTGCACAACGTCGCGCTGCGCGTCGAGGAAACGGCCGATCCGGACAAGTTCAAGGTGTCCGGCCGTGGTGAATTGCACCTCTCGATCCTGATCGAGACGATGCGTCGCGAAGGCTACGAACTCGCGGTGTCACGCCCGGAAGTGATCGTTCGCGAGATCGAGGGCGTGCTGCAGGAACCCTGGGAACAACTGGTCGTGGACATGGAAGAGGCGTACCAGGGCGGCGTGATGGAAAAACTCGGCACCCGCCGCGGCCAGCTGAAGAACATGGAGCCCGATGGCAAGGGTCGCGTGCGCCTGGAATACATGATTCCCGCGCGCGGACTGATCGGCTTCCAGACCGAGTTCCGCACGCTGACCGCGGGCACCGGCCTGATGTTCCACGTGTTCGATCATTACGGCCCGAAGTCGGACGGCATGATCGGCAAGCGTTCCAACGGCGTGATGATCTCCAATGGCACCGGCCCGGCCCCGGCGTATGCACTATGGGGTTTGCAGGACCGCGGCCGCATGCTGATCGACGCCGGCGCGCAGATCTACGAAGGCCAGTTGGTCGGCATCCACGCCAAGGACAATGACCTCACCGTCAATGCGCTGCGCGGCAAGCAGCTCACCAACGTCCGCGCCTCCGGCAAGGACGATGCGCTGACGCTGACGCCGTATGTGAAGCTGTCGCTGGAACAGGCGCTGGAATTCATCGACGACGATGAGCTGGTCGAGGTGACGCCGAAGGAAATCCGGCTGCGCAAGCGACACCTCACCGAAATCGACCGCAAACGCGCCTCGCGGCAGGCGGCGTAAGAGCCGGGACTCGAAAACCGGACGCGAAAGGCAGGACCCAGTATCCGAGATCCAACCGTTCAGGGCTGGCACTGTCGCGGCAGATAACTGACGTCGATGTCGGTGCTGCTGCAACGCCAGTGCAGGCGGGCGGCACTGCCCATCGGTGAAATCACCACGTGTCCGCCTCGAATGACGGTATTCGCCTCGTTGCCATAGGTCACCACCACCTTGCCCCCCGCCACGCGCACGCTGGTGACGTAGCGTGCGTGGATCGCTTCGGGTTTCGGCAGACCAAGTACCCGGTTGTTTTCGGGTAGCGCACCGCGCGCTCCAATGTATTCGGCTACCAGCGCGCGGGCGCGCTCCGTCAGTTCCAGGCCCTGTGCCACCTCCGCACGCAGCGCATGGCGTTGCCATGCGGGAATCGCAAACGAGGCCAGAAAGCTGCCGACGGGGAGTACCAGAAAAACGCCGGCGCCGATCACCACCAGCGCGATGCCCCAGCCCGGCATGCCGCTGGCGCGGGGCGCTGGCAGCATCGGCTCCAGCAACGCCCCCTGCCCGTCTTGCCATTTGGCGAGGCCAGCCGTGCGCACCACGCAGCAACCGGCCATATCATCGTGGAGCGCCTGTTTGCGCGCCGTCCACGCGGCGAGCAAAAAGCCGACACCCAAGGAAAAGACGGACACGAATTTCCCGAAGTAGCGTCCGGTGGCTCGTGCAAACCCGATCCGCCGTCCGTATTCATCGGTGACACGCAGTCCGAGCGCGAGCTTTCCAATCGTCGCTTGCCAGCGCGAGGATTCGCAGACCGTGAAGTAGAGCCACGCCACAACGATGCCGAACGGTTGCAACGCGATGTCGACCAGCTCCGCCATCGCCGGTCCATGGCCGCCGCCCAGCAATGTCCACGGCACCATCAGCCAGATGCCGAAACACAACACCACCGTCCAATGAATCGCCGAAAAAACCACCGCATCGACAAGCAACGCGATGACCCGCCGCCAGAAGCCCGCGTACAGCCGCGGCTGGACCTGGTGCGAGGGCAGCATCGGCAAACCGTTTGCGAAAGCGTTGTCGGTTGAGCTCATCTGTAGTGATGGTGGCACAGCCGCCGAGCCACGTCATCTGCGGCCATGCAACAATGTGCGGCATGATTTCGCGCGCGCGCACGATATTGCCCGACGTGCTGGCGCCGGGCTTGCGCATCGTGTTCTGCGGCACCGCTCCCGGCACCCGTTCTGCCCAAGAAGGCGCCTACTACGCGCATCCCGGCAATTATTTCTGGCGCACACTGTTCACGGTCGGCCTGACGCCGCGCCAACTTTCCCCGCACGCATTCCGCGAAGTGCTGCAATTCGGAATCGGATTGACCGATGTCGCCAAGCACGCTTTCGGTTCGGATGCTGAACTGCCGCGCGGCGCGTTCGATGCCGGATCGCTGCGGCGCAAGCTCGCGCGTTGCAAGCCGTGCATCGTCGCTTTCACCAGCAAGAATGCTGCGCGTGCGGCACTGGGCCTGCCCGGCGCGTTCCGATACGGTCCCCAGGAATTGCGTATCGCGCAATCGCGCGTCTTCGTGCTGCCCTCGCCATCCGGGCAGGCGCGCGGTTTCTGGAAGATCGAGCCGTGGCGCGAATTGGCCGCGGCCGTCGCCGAAGAGCAACCCCCGTCAGCGGGTCCGGACCGTTGATTTGCGCACGATCAGCATCGCCAGTTCCAGCGACTGCTCGTAGTTGAGCCGTGGATCGACGGTCGATTTGTAGGCGCGGGCAAGGTCGGCCTCGGACAGGTCGCGTGCACCGCCCATGCATTCGGTGACGTCTTCGCCGGTCAGCTCCAGATGCACGCCGCCGAGGTGCGTGCCCGCCGCCGCGTGGATATCGAACGCCTGTTCCAGTTCGCTGCGAATGTTGGCGAAGCGTCGCGTCTTGATACCCGTGCCGAGTTTTTCGGTGTTGCCGTGCATGGGATCGCACACCCACAGCACGCGCCGACCGGTGGCTTGCACGGCTTCGATCAAGCGCGGCAGGTGCTGGCCGATGCCGCCCGCGCCCATCCGGTGGATCAGCGTCAGCCGTCCGGGGTCGTCGTCGGGATTCAATATCTCGATCAACTGTTGCAGCGGTTCCGCGTGCATCGCGGGCCCGATCTTGATCGCGATCGGGTTGCGGATGCCGCGGCAGAATTCGACATGCGCGCCGTCCAGCGCGGCGGTACGCATGCCGATCCACGGGAAATGCGTCGACAGGTCGAACCAGCCCCACTGGCGCGGCACCTGGCGCGTCAGCGCCTGCTCGTAATGCAGCAGCAGCGCCTCGTGCGAAGTGTAGAAATCCGCACGCTGGAAGCTCGCGATCGGTCCAGTCAGCGTTTCCATGAAATGCATCGCCCCGGAGATGCCCTCGACCATCTGCCGGTAATCGGCCGCCAAAGGCGAGCGTTCCACCCACGCGAGATTCCAGTATTCCGGGTGGTGCAGATCGGCGAAACCGCCGTCGATCAACGCGCGCACGAAATTCATGGTCATCGCCGAACGCGAGTGGCCTTCCAGCATGCGCTGCGGATCGGGGCGGCGCGCTTCCGGCGTGAACTCGGCGCCGTTGACCAGTTCGCCGCGATAGACCGGCAACGTCACGCCGTCGACGGTTTCGGTATCGGCCGAACGCGGCTTGGCGTATTGACCGGCGAAACGGCCGACGCGCAGCACCGGCATGCGCAGTCCGTGTACCAGCACCAGGCTCATCTGCAGCAACACTTTCAGGCGGTTCGCAATCACCTCGTTGTTGCAGTCGGCGAAGGTTTCCGCGCAATCACCGCCCTGCAATAGAAAGCGCTTGCCCTGCTGGGCTTCGGCCAGCAGCGATTTCAACGCGAGCACTTCCCAGGAGGTCACCAGCGGCGGCAGCGCGCCCAGCCGCTGCATGGCCGATTGCAATTCCACCGCATCCTCGTAGTGCGGCATCTGCGCCGCCGGATGGCTTTGCCAGCTCTCGGCTTTCCACGGGCGCGCTTCACGAACCGGACGCAAGGGGGTGCGCGACGACACTTCGGGAACGGCCATATTCAACTCCTCGAGGCACGCAGCGGGCGCGCACTCCCCAATCTATTCCCACGCGGCCGCGGCAGCAATGCCCAGACACCGAGCAGCAAGTACCAGATCAGCGTCCAGCCGGCCATCGACAAACCGAGGAAGCGCCAGGTCACCGCCGCACAGTTTCCATCGCCGTGCAGAACCACTGCCACGAATCGACCGAGCGGCATCGATCCGTGCTGGAGCATGGCAACGAGTGTGCCAAAGCTTGCGCCACAGGCAGGAACCTGATCCGCCGGCAACGACTGCAACCACAATTGGCGGGCTGCCATGGCAATGCCGAATGCCGCGCCGATCAATACCAGCACGATATAGGTCCGGCGTCCCTTCGCGCGCGGCGCATGCAGCCCGCCGATGAGGAAAAACAAACCCATCCATACGAACGCTATCCGCTGCATCACGCACAGGTAACACGGGATCTGATTCTGGTACATCTCCTCATACAGCGCGTAGCCAAGCAAGGCCACGCAGATCAGGAAGCCGATCAGAAACGCAATGCGAAAGGACCAGCGGAATGGATTCATGACCAGCACGAATGGAGGACCAGGCGGGCAACAGTAACGTTTTCGCGCTGGCATGTCATGCCCGTCAACAAAAACCCGGCCATGGGCCGGGTCTTCGTTTCCAGGTACGTGCCCCTGCGTCAGTCTTCGGCGGCCTGCGCCTGCGGACGATCGACCAGCTCGACATACGCCAATGGCGCATTGTCGCCATCGCGGAAGCCGCACTTGATGATGCGCAGGTAACCGCCCTTGCGCTCGCGATAACGCGGACCGAGTTCCACGAACAACTTGCCGACGGCCTGCTTGTCGCGCAGACGCGCGAATGCAAGGCGGCGGTTGGCGACGCCGTCGACCTTGGCCAACGTGATCAGCGGCTCGGCGACCCGGCGCAGATCCTTCGCCTTGGGCAGGGTCGTGCGGATCAGTTCGTGCTTGATCAGCGAAGCCGCCATGTTCTTGAACATGGCGTCGCGGTGCGAACTGGTCCGGTTGAGCTTGCGTCCGGATTTGAGGTGGCGCATGGTGGTTCTCTCTGTTTTATCGTTATGAAAATCCGGAATCTGTGTCCGGATTTCCGCGGAATCCCGCTATTGAATTCGTAAGTCGCTCGCTACGCTCGCTGTCAGTCGGGCGCTTCGCGCCCTGCCAGTATGTCAGCGAGAGCAGCCGCGCTTTCCTACTACTTACTCTTTGCTTACTTACAGCCCGCACTGCGGGCGACTCACTGTTACCCGAGCTGCATGCCGCTGGAAATCCCGGCCGGCGGCCAGTTCTCGAGCTTGGTGCCGAGCGCGAGGCCCTTGGCGCCGAGCACGTCCTTGATCTCGGTGAGCGACTTCTTGCCGAGGTTCGGCGTCTTCAGCAGTTCGACTTCGGTCTTCTGCACCAGG
>JAICIW010000177.1 GCA_025928735.1 Rhodanobacteraceae bacterium
ATGCCTCACGCGATCCGGACCTGCGCGCGAAGTACGACGTGATCCTGTTCGGGCCGGTCGGCTATGCCAACACCAAGCTGATCATCGATGGCCTGCCGATGTACGGCAATCCGATGCCGTGGCAGAAAACCGAACTCACGCCCAATCTCGGGCGCATCGATTCGACGTCGGATGTGCGTCCGGGTCTGGGCGAGTCGGGCGTGACCAACCTGAAACGCTTCGTGGCCGATGGCGGCTTGTTGATCACGTCGGAAGACACCGCGCGGTTCGCGATCGATATCGGTATTGCGCCGGGCGTTTCGGTAGCCAAGGCCGACCACGTGCGCGTGGTCGGCAGCGTGTTGCGCGCGAACCTGGTCGACAAGAGCAGTCCCGTCGCGGCGGGCTACGGAGATGCGTTTGCGCTCTACAGTTCCGAAGGCATGTCCTTCAACGTCGCCGACCAGACCATTGGCAACCTTGGCCTCGTCACCGCGAAGGACTATCAGCGTCCGACCGGGCGCGGTGGACCCGATGACCCCGACGTGCCGGAAGGGCGCCCATATCAGGCGCCGCCCGCATTGCCCGATGTGAAGCCGTGGCAGGCGGTGCCGCTGAATGCCGAACAGGCCCGCAACAATCCGTTCGTGATTCCGAAAGGTGCGCGGCCGACCGTGATCGCGCGCTGGGCTGATGCGAACGAACTCCTGATCAGCGGATTGCTCGAGAATGGCAGTGCGATGGCGGGTCGCGCCGCGGTGGTCGACGCACGCTACGGCAAGGGCCACGTGCTGCTTTTCGCCAACAATCCGATCTGGCGCGGCGAAACCATCGGCAGCTATCGGATGTTCTTCAACGCGATACTTTACGATCGTCCCTGATCGCGGCACCCTCAACCGCTCGTTTCCGTAATGATGTTCGAGTCACAAGCACCAGAACGGCCATCCTTGGCCTGACTTTCCACAAAAGCCGCTCCGATTGCGGCGTCTCTTGGAAAAACCAAAATGGAACCACGCCGCTGGCTGCCGTACCGACACCTGCAAAGCCGTCATCTGGGATTGGCGCTGGCCACCGCGCGGCTGATCGCCTGGATCGGCATTCTTTTGGTCGCCGCCGGCATCGCCTACGGGATCACCGCGGCGGTGTCGCATGGCGGTTCCGTGCCGCTGGCGCTGGGCATGGTGATCGGGCTGATCGGCTATGGCATTGCTGCGCTGGCATTGGGCGGCGCGCTGGCGGCGCTGGTGGGCATCGAGGAAAGCCAAAGGCGCCAAGTCGATCGGGATTGATCCCCCTCGCGAACAATCATGGGGCATTCAAGGGCGCATGCACTGGCATTTTGGTGCAAGAGTGCTGTAGGATCGCGCCCGCTGAGTTAGCCAAATCGCGGGGGGCGGTTTGTTGGGGCCGGTTGCTGACCGTTCGACGATCGCATCGCTGTCTTCACTCTCGCTAGTCAGTGCTTCAAGTTGTGCATGCAAGTGCACTGTTTCTCAACCAATCGAGTAGTAAGGAGTCAGTTATGTCGGAGCGTCAGACCGGCACCGTGAAATGGTTCAACGATGCCAAAGGCTTCGGTTTCATCAGCCGTGAAAATGGTGAGGATGTGTTCGTGCATTTCCGCGCGATCACTGGCACGGGTTTCAAGTCCCTGCAGGAAGGCCAGAAGGTCACCTTCAACGTCGTCCAGGGCCCGAAGGGTCTGCAGGCCGACCAGGTGCAACCCGCCTGAGCCGTCGTTGCCAACGCAACACGAAAAACCCCGCAGCAATGCGGGGTTTTTTGTTTGTGGGATGATGCGCGGCATGTACGCGAACTTTCGCGCGTTCTATCCGTTTTATCTCGGCGAACACACCGACCGTCGTTGCCGACGGTTGCATTTTCTCGGCTCGTGGCTGGTGATCGCGTCGATAATCGCCGCCGCCGTGACACGCAATCCATGGTGGCTGACCGGCGCGCCGGTGTGCGGTTATGGGTGTGCGTGGATCGGTCATTTCGCATTCGAGAAGAACAAACCGGCGACATTCCGCCATCCGGTTTACAGCCTGATGGGCGACTGGGCGATGTTCGTGGACATCCTGCGCGGACGGGTGCGGATCTGACGCCCGACTCTCATTGCCGCGGCCGGATCATCGTTATCATGGCCGGATGATCGACCCCCGTTTTGCCGGCATCGAGCGGTTGTACGGCGCCGGCAGCGTGGCGCGGCTGGCGGATGCGCGCGTGGCGGTCGTGGGCGTGGGCGGTGTCGGATCATGGGCTGCGGAGGCGCTGGCGCGCAGCGGCGTCGGCGCAATCACGCTGATCGATGCTGACGAGGTGTGCGTCTCCAACAGCAATCGGCAAGTCCACACGCTGGCGAGTACGTTTGGCAGGGCCAAGGTCGCGGTGATGGCCGAGCGCCTGCGCGGCATCAATCCCGCGTTGATGGCGGAACCGGTCGAGCGGTTCGTGACACCGGCGACCTTGCCCGAGTTGCTGGATCGCGGCTTCGGTCTGGTGCTGGACGCCTGCGATGCGTTCCGCGTCAAGGTCGAAATGACGGCCTGGTGCCGCCGCCGCAAATTGCCGCTGATCGTGTGCGGGTCGGCCGGCGGGCGCACCGACCCCACCATGATCCGCGTGCGCGATCTCTCGCGCACGGAACACGACGCGTTGCTCAGCCTGATGCGTCGCAAGCTGCGCCAGGAATTTCACTTCCCGTCGAACCGCGACCGCTATTTCGGCGTACCGGCGGTGTATTCGCTGGAAAACGTGCGCTATCCGCAAGCCGATGGCAGCGTCTGCGGCACGCGCCCGGAAGGTTCGGATTCATTGAAGCTGGATTGCGGTGGCGGTCTTGGCGCCGCGACCCACGTGACCGCGGCATTCGGCTTTGCGGCCGTGGGACGGGCAATCGAAATGTTGTTGAAACCGAAATCTTGAGGATTCAATCCAGCCGGAACAGACGCCGCGCGTTCGCGACCGTGGATCGCGCAAGCGCTTCCGGATGGTCGCCGCGCAGCTCCGCCACGCAATGCAAGACTTCGACGAGGAACGCGGGTTCGTTGCGTTGGCCCTTGTGGTGCGCGCCCGGTTGATCGGGCGCGTCGGTTTCCAGCAGCAGACTTTCGGCAGGCAACGACGCAACGACCTTGCGCAGGCGCCGCGCGCGGTCGTGGGTAACCGGGCCGCCAATCCCGACCAGGAAACCCAGGCTCCAGAGTTGGCGTGCCTGTTCGGTACTTCCCGAGAAGCTGTGCACCACGCCGCGCAACGGTTTGCCGAAGCGTCGCAATTCCAGAATTATCGCTTCGAAAGCGCGGCGCGCATGCAGGACCAGCGGCAAATCGCGGCGGCGCGCAATTTCAAAGTGCCCGCGCAGCAGGCGTACCTGCCGATCATGATGGGGCGCTGTCTCGTCCAGTCCGCATTCGCCCACCGCGGCCGCCGGATGCGCGCCAATCCATGCGTCCAGTGCGGCCAGATCCTGGTGGTCGGAATGTCGTTCGAGATAGCACGGGTGCAATCCATATGCCGGGTTCAAACCGGATTCGGACGCGCATAGGGCGTGCAATGCCGGCCAGCTGGCGGCGGCCACGGCCGGAATCAGCATTTCGCCGACACCGGCCGCACGTGCGTCGTGCAGCACCCGTCCGCGATCCGCGTCGAATTCGGGTGCGTCGAGGTGCACGTGGCTGTCGAACAACGAGACGGGCGGCTTTCCGATCATCGGAGTACGCTGGAACGGAACATGAACCGATTCAGACATGTTGATGAATGGTTCATTGTGGAGTTGTTTGAATCAGGTTGTCATCAGGGGCCATTCGGCCGGGAGAGCACGATGAAACACAAAACGATTCTGACTCGCGCCGTCCTCGCATCGCTGGGCATTGTTGCCGTGGCCGTACTGGCCGGCTGTGGGCACGGGAACAACCCGCAAGCCCAGGCAACGCCGGCCAACATGACGATGGCCACGTCGGCGGCGACCGCGCAATTGCCGCCGGGCGAGCAGCCGACGGCGGACAACGGCAACGCGCAGACACCCAACGCGCCGGTCGCCGCGGCCCAGCCGCGGTTCGCGCAAGTGGTGGCCGTTCAACCGATTACCCAATCGGTGACCAGCAGTAAACCGCGACAGGTATGTCAGGACGAGCAGGTCGCCGTTCCGGAAACCTACAAGGACAAACACCAGGTCGGCGGCGCCGTGGTAGGTGGTCTGGTGGGTGCGCTGGCCGGTCATCAGGTCGGCGGCGGCAAGGGCAAGACGCTCGCCACGGTCGGCGGCGCGGCAGCAGGCGCGTTCGCGGGACATGAAATCCAGAAGCGCCATCAGGAAAATAATCAAGCGCACACGGAAACCCGCAACGTGTGCCATACAGTCACCGACAAGAGCAGCTCCACCAAGACGGTCGGCTACGACGTGACCTACACGTTGAACGGGCAGGCAGGCCACGTCCGCATGGACCACAACCCGGGTGTCGGCACCGGCCTGCCGGTTCGCAACGGGGCGGTGGTTGCCGACGGCAAGTCGTCGGGCAGCTACTACCGGTGAATTTGAGCGGCCACCCACGGAAGAAGGAGTAAAGCCATGTGGAAACGAGTATTTCTTGAACGCCGGAAGGCCATGCGATCGGTGGCCAGCTTGATCAGCATCGTTGCTGTCGCGCTGCTGCTTGCAGCGTGCGCACCCGCCTACAACACGCGCCCGGGTTACGGAGGACAACCGGTCGGCTACAACGGCGGCAGTCGGCAGTGCTACCAAGGTTGCGGCTATGTCCGCGACATCCAGCAAGTCCAGCTCGGCAGCGGCAACAGCAACGGCGCGGCGGTCGGTACGGTGATCGGCGCCGTGGTCGGCGGTTTGCTCGGTCACCAGGTCGGTGGTGGCAAGGGCAAGACCGCAGCCACGGTCGCGGGCGCGGTGGGTGGCGGCTTTGCCGGTCATGCGATCGGCGAGCGCACCGGCAACGGCGATTACGGCTGGCAGGTGGTCGTGCAGATGCAGGACGGGCAGTACGCCACGGTCACGACGCGTGATCCGCCGCAGGTGCGGGTCGGCGACTACGTGATGATTCGCAACAACGCAGTCTACCGTTACTGATCCACGGTTTGAGCTTCGAGCGCATCAAGAAGAGCCCTCCGGATGGAGGGCTCTTTCATTTCGTGCAACCTTTCCTCAGTCGACCACGTAGAACTCGTGATCGCCGATGGTCGCGACCGGGTTCTTGGCCCAGGTCGCGGTCGAGCCGAGCCGGATGAAATGATTGGCGTGTGGCACGACCAGCTTGCGATCCGCAATGGGCTGGTTCCAGATCGCGATCGCCTGTCCGGCGATCTTCCACGCCTTGTTCCAGGCCACGGGATTGTCGATCCTGAAGTTTTTCGAAGTGGTCGTCAGTGCAAATTGGTGCGGTGAGGTGACCACGTCGCAAATGGTGTTGCCGTAGCGCCCCATGTCGAGGCGATCCAGCGCCACCTCGGCGACGGCCAGTTGGCCGCGGGTGGGTTGGCTGCGAGCCTCCATATACACGGTGGCAGCCAGACAGGTTTGATCGGCGACCGGACGCGGAAGTAGTGCGACCATGCCGAGC
>JAICIW010000180.1 GCA_025928735.1 Rhodanobacteraceae bacterium
CTGAATGTCTTGCGCGAGGCCGGCTTGGCCGATGACGTTCTCGCGCAGGCGGTGATGATGCGCGGACGCATGGTGCATGCGCTGGATGGCGCGACCAACCTGCAACGCTACGGCCTCGATGATTCCGAAGTAATCCGCTCGGTGTCGCGCGGCGGCTTGAACATCCTGCTGCTGGACGCCGCCGAACGCGCGGGCGCGCACCTCCACTTCGATTCGACGCTCACCCGCGCCGATTTCGCGAGTGGCGCCATCACGCTGGCCGATCACGATGGCGTTGCACGCACGCATCGCGCCGGATTGCTGTTGGGATGCGACGGCGCCGGCTCCGCATTGCGCGCGACGATGGCCCGAGCCACCGAGCTCGGCGAGCGCGTCGAGCCGCTGGGGCACGGTTACAAGGAACTCGAAATTCCTGCGTTACTTCCCTCCCCCCGCTCGCGGGGTCAAAGACCCGCAGATGCGGGAAGGGAAATTTTCGCGATCGAACCGAATGCCCTGCACATCTGGCCGCGCGGTCATTACATGTGCATCGCACTGCCCAATACCGAGGGCAATTTCACGGTCACGTTGTTTCTTCCGAACGAAGGGCCGCATCCGAGTTTCGCGACGCTTCCGGACGCCGCGGCGGCGCGCGCGTTCTTCGAGCAGCAGTTCCCGGACGCGCTGGCACTGATGGCTGCGTTCGACGAAGACTGGAACGCGCATCCCCTGGGGCAACTGGCGACGCTGTATCTCGACCGCTGGCATGTCGAAGGCCGCGCGCTGCTGCTGGGCGACGCCGCACACGCGATCGTCCCTTTCCATGGCCAAGGCATGAACGCGGGCTTCGAGGATGCCGCCGAGCTCGCCGGCCTGCTGCAGGAACAGCCAAACGACACCGCCGCAGTGTTGGCCGAATTCGAAGCGCGGCGCAAGCCCAACGCCGACGCAATCGCCGCGATGTCGCTGGCCAATTACATCGAGATGCGCGATGGCGTTGCCGATCCGCATTACCTGTTGAAGCGCGAACTGGCGGCGGCGCTGACCGAACGCATTCCCGATCGCTTCATGTCGCGCTACCGGATGGTCAGCTTCACGTCGATCCCGTATGCGACTTGCGTCGAACGCGATCGCGCGCAAACCGCATGGATGGAATCACTGCTGGCGGGGCGCGACAACCTGGACGGGCTCGACCTCGACGCCGCCGCCGCGCATGCGCGCCACGCGCTGCCCCCGCTGCCAGAAGGCGCCTGATCAGATGCCGTTGCCCGAATCGATCCGGCGAGCGTGGATAGATACCGATTACCGCGTACGCGTGCCGTACGGCGGTTTCGCGAGCATCCGTTGCGGCAAGCCCTTGCCCATGCCGCTGCTGGCGATGCTGCGCCACGCCGACGATCCATGGGGCTACCTCACGGCGTGGAACCCCGCCGGCGTCGCGCTGCCGCTCGCCACCAACAGGATCCGGCAGCGCCGCCTGCGCGATGAACTGAGGGGCGACCGCCAACGTTTTGTCGGCGGCATCGGAGTCGGCCCCGCCGACTGGCGCGAGCCCAGCCTGTTCGTGCCGGGCATGACCTATGCGCAACTGGACGCCATGGCGCGGCGTTTCGGCCAGCTCGGCGTGGTGCGCGGAACCGGCGCCGGACCGGCGGAATTGCACGAACTGATGTGATCGCCGGTTGGGGTTCGCAACCAACGGGCAAACCGGACCCGGCAGCGCTCAACGGCAGCTGCCCGTATCGTCGACAGGCATGGTGCGGCACTCCCCGGAACGTGCTGCGCTCGCGCAAGAAGGCTCGTGTCCGAGAGGCGAAAGCACCGTCCAGTCCGCGGCGGCTCCGTATTGGCCAAGCCAACCGACGACGATGGCCTCGACGAACCACCCGTCTCCCAAGACAGCTTTGCACATGATCGACTCGCAATCGCGACGGTCTCGGGCACTAATGCGCAACCCGAACGCATGCAAGAGAAAACCACCATGTGCACGTATCTGGCAGGTCGTGTCCGCGCAAAGATCACATCACCGTTGCACTGCAGGCGCCACGTGTTGCGCAAGCTGCCGGCTAACGCCGTGGCATTGATGCTGACCGGGAGCGCGATGGCGCTTGCCGGGTGCGGCGGCAATGTCTACGCAAGCCAATCTACGGCAACCGAACATCGAGCAGCTGCCGCCGAACAGGCCCATCACCAGCGCGCACTCGTGGTCGAGGGCAAGCACATTTTTCGGTACGACACGTTCGGGGATGAAAGTTTCTGGACTGACAAGCTGAAGATGAACGACGTCATCCAGATGGAGGTCAGTCCGAAGGTGGCGCTGGCGGTGGGATTGAAGGTGGACGTCGACGCACTGCCTGCTGCCGTCCAGCAAGGGATCAAAAACGGCACCGTCGACCTTGACGATCCGGCCACGACTCTGGCGCTGCTCAAGCTCAACGCCGTGGTGGGAATCAAGGGAACGGTGCAAGACATCGACGGCAAAGAAACGCTCACACGGGTGGGTGTCACCTGCGCGCTTTGCCACTCGACGGTGGACAACGCCTTTGCGTCCGGCATCGGACATCGCCTCGACGGCTGGCCGAACCGTGACCTGAACCCGGGTGCGATCATCGCGCTCTCTCCCGCGATTCCCGACACCTACAAGGCCGTGTACAACTCGTGGGGGCCGGGCAAATACGACGCGCGTTTCAACCTGTTCGTGCAATCAAAAGGCGTTGCGTTTTTCACGAATGGCCAGAATCCCCCGCACGACAGGTTCGCCGTGGAGATCCCGCCGGCATACGGCCTGATGGGAATCGACAAGGAAATCTACACGGGCGACGGCGACATCCAGCACGAGCCTGTCGGGCCGGTTGCGTACTGGAACCGCTATGTCGCGGTCACGCAGATGGGTGGGCAGGGCACTTTTTCCGATCCACGCCTGGTCGCGATGGGCGCAGCCGTGCCTGTCGACAACACCCACGGTGGCGCTCTGCCGGATCTGGTGACGCCTGCGCTGCCGGCACTGCAGGCCTATCAACTCTCGCTGGCTGCACCGCGACCGCCGCTCGGATCGTACAACCCCTCGGCGGCTGCGCGCGGCAGACAGGTGTTCCACGGGCAGGGGCAATGTGCAGCCTGCCACAGCGGGCAAAAATTCACGGACGCCAACATCCGCCTGCATTCGCAATCCGCTTCGGCGGCACGGGATACGGATTACGTGTTGCTCAGCGCGACGGGCAAGTGGCGGACGTCGCCGCTGGCCGGGGCGTGGCAGCATCCGCCCTACTTCCACGATGGATCAGCCGCGACATTGTGGGATGTCGTAAACGCCTACAACAGCAAGCTGAACTTGAAACTCACGGTGCAGCAAAGGTCGGACCTGGTTCAATTCCTGAAGTCGCTGCCGCATCGCGACGAACCACGCCGATAACGATGGCCGCGTCGGAAGGCGGCCGTTTGCAAGAGGACAGAACACGCGACGCCGCCCACGAGGCGAGGATCACGATGCCACGTTTCATTGCCCAGAGCGTGGGCGAATGATTTGGCCATGCCCTGGTCCGAAACCGACCATCAAATTGCAGAGGGTCGACTGTGCGGCGTGCCCCCCTTGTGGACGATGCGCCGCCGCGCTGGGACAATACGGGGTTGCTCGCATGGCCACTTTCCCCGCCCCTGCCGCGCCGCTGCTGTCGGCGCACCGGCTCGCGTTTTCGCGCAACGACGAGCCCGTGTTCGGACCGCTGGATTTCAGCCTCGGGTCCGGTGAAACCGTGCTCGTCGAAGGCGACAATGGCTCGGGCAAGACCACCCTGCTGCGGGTGTTGGCCGGCATGTTGCCGCCCGGCGAGGGCGAAATCCGGTTCAGCGGTCGAGCCGCGTCGCGCGACAGTCGCAACGGTCGGATCTTGTGGCTGGGCCATCGGCCCGGCATGAACGAGTCGTTGAGCGCGCGCGAAAACCTGGGCTTCCTGACCGGCTTGTACGGCACGCGCACGGGCGTGACCCCGGTATCCGCCATGGAAAGGGTCGGCATCGCCGGCTGGATCGACGAGCCGCTGCGCACGCTTTCCGCGGGTCAGAAAAAGCGTGTGGGCCTCGCCCGGCTATTGCTGCTGCCGGGCGAGGTCTGGCTGCTTGACGAGCCTTACGCCAACCTCGATCGCCACGGCATCGAGCTCGTGAACGCGCTGATCGCGGAGCACTGCGTGCGCGGCGGCGCCGCGCTGGTCACCAGCCACGGTGCCGTGCGATTTGCCGATCCACGCGCGCGGCACATCCATCTTGTCGCCTGAGCCATGGCCAGCACCGCGCAATCAATCCCCGGCGGAGCCAGCGTCGTGACGACGGCGGAACGCGCGGGCTCGTTCGCCGCCTGCCGTGCGCTGTTGCGTCGCGATTTCGTGCTGGCGTGGCGACGCCGTGGCGAACTGTTCCTGCCGCTGCTATACGCAGTGATCGTGGCTGCGCTGTTCCCGTTCGCGCTGGGGCCCGACCCCGAATTGCTGGCGCGGATTGCCGGCGGCGTGCTGCTGGTGATCGTGGTGCTGGCGATGCTGCCGGCGCTCGAATCGATGTTCCGCGCCGATCTCGACGACGGCACGCTGGAACAATGGCTGCTGGCGCCACAGCCGCTGGCGCTGCTGGCCTTGACCCGCGTCATCGCACACTGGTTGACGACCGTTCTACCCTTGATCGTCGTGATGCCGTTGCTGGGCGCCCTTTTGAATCTGCCCGTCAAAGTGCTGCCGGTGCTGATCGTGGCGCTGCTGCTTGCGACGCCGTTGCTGGCATTGCTGGGTTCGGTGCTGTCGGCGTTGGCGGCCGGGGCGCGCCGCTCTGGTATCCTTTTGGCATTGATGTTGCTGCCACTGGCCGTCCCGGTGGTGATCTTCGCCGCCGGCGCCGTCGCCGCGGCGCAGTCCGGCATGCCGTTCATCGCACCCTTGATGTGGCTGGCGGCGGCCCTGATTTTGGCGATCGTGCTGGCGCCGCTCGCATGTGCGGCGGCACTTCGGATCGCGGTTGAAACATGACCGCCATGACGCGTTTGCCACCTGACAAGTGTTTTTCCTGAGCATGTCCCGTTCGTATCTTCCCCACTGGATGCACTGGCTCGGCTCACCGCCGAACTTCTACCGGTTCGCGGGTGTGCTGCGTCCGTGGCTGATGGCGGTGGCGTTGATCAGCGCAGTGGTCGGCCTGTACGGCGGACTGGTGCTGGCGCCGCCCGACTACCAGCAGGGCGACGCCTACCGGATCATCTTCATCCACGTGCCGAGCGCGTGGATGAGCCTTTTCATCTACGCCACGATGGCGGTGGCCGGATTGGTCGCGCTGGTGTGGCGCGTGAAGCTGGCGGAAGTGATCGCGATGGAATGCGCGCCGATCGGTGCCGCGTTCACCCTGGTCACGCTGGTGACGGGCTCGCTGTGGGGCAAGCCGATGTGGGGCACGTGGTGGACGTGGGACGCGCGACTCACTTCGGAA
>JAICIW010000146.1 GCA_025928735.1 Rhodanobacteraceae bacterium
GTCGCTCGGTGTAGTTCTCGTCGAGGATCACGTTGTCGGTTTCGATCATCAGTTTGCCGCCGCCGGGCATCGCGTCGCGCGCGTTGATGCACAGGTTCAGCAGCGCCGATTCGAATTGCGCAGGATCCACCGACACCTTGGCGACGCCGGCCGCGTTGTCGACCTCGAGCTCGATGTTTTCGCCGAGGGTGCGCCGCAACAGGGTGCGCATGCCGTCGACCAATTCGTCGGGGCGCACCGTGCGCGGTTCCAGCGCCTGCCGGCGCGCGAAGGCGAGCAGGTGGCGGGTAAGCTCCGCGCCGCGTTCGCCGGCGGTGCGGATCATGTCCACCAGCGGCAGCAAGTCTGTCCGGTCCGGCAGTTCCTCCGCCAACGTGTCGGCATTGCCGACGATGACCGTCAGCAGGTTGTTGAAGTCGTGCGCGATGCCGCCGGTGAGCTGCCCAATGGCTTCGAGTTTCTGGGACTGCGCGAGGCGACGCTCCAGTTCGACGCGTTCGGTAACGTCGGTGTGGATTTTCAGGACGCCGACGGCGTGGCCGCCCTCGTCTCGCAGCAGGGTCCAGTGCCCATCGACGGTGATGGGCTTTCCGCCCGCGCCGGTTTGCTGCAAGCGTCCGGACCATTCGCCTTTTTCGAATACCTCGGCGTCGGCGGTCTCGAACGCCACCGGATCGTCGTACACGATGATGTCTTCGACGCGCCTTCCGATCGCCCGGCCGCGAGGGATGCCGTAGATGCTTTCGGCGGCCTTGTTCCAGTAACGGATGCGGCGATCGAGGCTGCGCACCATGATCGCGTCCTTGGCCCGGTCGAGCAGCATCGCCTGCTCGCGCAGGATGTCCTCGCGCCGCTTGCGGTCGGAAAGGTCGGTGATTGCGCCGACGATCCGGACCGCAGCCCCGGCAGCATCGCGGATCACGAATCCGCGTTCGTACACGAATGCATAGCTGCCATCGTGGCGCAGGAACCGGTACTCGCAGGACCATTGCTGCCCGTCGCCGTTGATGACCGCGTCCATGCGGGGCACGACCTGCTCGCGATCATCGGGGTGGATGCGTTCGCGACCCCATTCGGTGCTCGGCTCCACCTTCCCGCCGAACAGCCGCTCCAACCCTTCGTTCCACCAGATGGTGTTGTCGACGATGTTGCGGTCCCACAGCGCATCCTCGGTGGCCCGCGTCACGTAATCGAAGCGTTCCTGGCTGAGGCGCAGGGCCGTTTCGATACGGACCCGCTCGGTCACGTCGCTTGCCAGCACCAGCCGTGCGGCGACGCCGCGGAACACGATATCGTCGGAGGAGATCTCGACATCGATGATCGTGCCGTCTTTCTTCAGATGCCGCCAATACCCGAATTCGCGGTGGCCCGCGGGACCGGTGGAACGCACCTTGACGAGGCGCGCGGTTTCATCCGGCGGCCGTATGTCGTCAATCGTCATGGCGAGGAATTCTTCCTCGCTGTAACCGTATTGCTTGCACGCCTGCGCGTTTACCGCGAGAAAGCGGCCGCCGGCAATCTCGAAAACCCACATCGGCAGCGGGTTCGCGACGAACAGCATCTCGTAGTATTCACTGCTGGTGCCACGCGTCGTGTCTTGAGCGGTCATTTGCTCCCCTTGACTGACGAGGCCTCCATTGCCGCCTCGAAGCATGCATACGCCTATGCAATGTATACCGATGCTGGCGAACAAAGTCACGAGCCAGCTCACGAAATGAAGCGGTGTGACAAAAGGTCACACCGGTGCGCGGCCAGTCGTGCCCTTCGTGCCCCGCCTTCAGGAAAGTTGGCCGATTTATTGCAATGATGGTGGCCGGAAATCTTTCCGGACGTCGGTCGGCAGGGTCGGGGTGCGCAACAAGGGGTTCGTGGGCTGGGTGCTCTGCCTGCTGGTGCTGACCGTGGCGTTGCCGCTGTGGCGGCACTTCGGCATGGACACTTCACTGCGCGTGGACGGCGCGGGCTCGTATCCGGTAGCGGTATTCGATGATCGCGAGCTGGGCGGGGCCAGCGAGGCGAGCGTCGCCGTGGCCGGTCACGCGTCGGTGATCACCTGCCGGATCGAACTCGGCTACGCGTGGCCGTACTGCAACGTCAGCATCACGCTCGGCAAGGTGCCGGAGGGCGTCAGCCTGTCGCGCTTCGATTCGGTCAAGCTGGACATTCGGGCCCAAGGTCCCGCGCCGATGCCGGTGGTGGTGTACCTGCGCAATTTCGATCCGGCCTATTACCAGCCCGGCAGTTCCGACACGTTGAAGGTCAACATGCTGGAGTACGCGCCCGCGAATGGTGACGAGCCGTTCACGACGTCGCTGGCCAACTTCCACGTGGCGACCTGGTGGATCCAGCAATTCCAGGTGCCGGCCGAGCACGCCCGACCGGACTTGCGCAATGTGGTGGCCATCGATATCGGAACCGGCAGCAACGTGGGACCGGGGCTCTACACGATCGGGGTGCGCTCGATCGAGTTCTACGGGAAGTGGATCAGCGAAATCGAGCTGCTGACGCTGCTGGTGGCGCTGTGGTCGGTGACGGCGATGGTGTACCTGGTCGAGGGTTTCCGCGACGCGCGCCGCGCGGCGATGGTGGCGAGTTCCGGCCGGCGCGAGCTGGAGCGCAGGAACGAGGCCCTGGAGCGCGAGCGCCAGGCGCTGACGATCGTCGCCAACCGGGATCCGCTGACGCGCCTGTACAACCGGGCAGGTTTGCGCAATCGTCTTGCGCTGCTGCGCGCCCAGGTCGATGCGCAACACCGGCACTTGTCGGTGATGTTCATGGACGTCGATCACTTCAAGGAGATCAACGACGTCCACGGTCACGAGGTGGGCGACGAATGCCTGCGGGGGCTGGCGCGGCTGGCGAGCGCGAACGTCCGGGAACAGGATGTGTTGTGCCGCTGGGGCGGTGAGGAATTCGTGCTGGCCTGCGATGGCGCGGCGCTGGAGGTGGCGGCGACGCGTGCGGAACGTCTGCGCGTGGCGATCGAGCAGGCCGAGTGGCCGCAGGGCATCAGGGTGACATGCAGTTTCGGCGTGGCGCAGATGGTGCCGGGCGAGAACTTGCGCGAACTGCTGAAGCGTGCCGATGACGCGTTGTACGCGGCCAAGCGCTCGGGCCGGAATTGCGTGCGGGTTGCGGTGGCGCGCCGTTGACGCCGCGCCCGTGACGGCGCGGCGTCGGAATTTCGACGGTCGATCGAGGCGGGCTCAGGCGCCGGCCGTGCCGTCCTTCGAATCGCTTTTCGCGGCGGCATCCATCTCGATGGTCGCGTGCGACGGCGCTTCCTGCGCCTGCAATCGCGTGGCGATGGCTTCGGCCTCGCGCATCACGCGCAGCAGGTTGCGGCCGGCGAGGTCGGCGAGTTCGTCGTCGCTCCAGCCGCGGCGCGCGAGTTCGGTGAACAGTGCCGGGTAGGTGTCCACGCCATCCAGACCTTCCGGCGTGACCTCGATGCCATCGAAGTCGCTGCCGATGCCGACACTTTCGACGCCGGCGATCTTGCGGAGGTGTTCGATATGGTCGGCAACCTCCGCGATGGTGGCCTTGGGCTGCGGATGCGCCTGCTTCCATTTGTCCATCGCGGCCTTGGCGCGCTTGGGCTGACCGACGTACAGCGCATCGAATTTCGCGGACGCACCGGCACGGTCCGCATTCCAGTTTGCGACCGCTTGCGAGACGAACGTCGGATAGAAATTCGCCATCACGATGCCGTGGTTCTGCTTGACCAGGCGCAGCACGTCGTCGGGCACGTCGCGCGGGTGGTCGTCCAGCGCGCGGGCGCTGGAATGCGAGAAGATCACCGGTGCCTTTGTCGCTTCGAGCGCCGCCTTCATGGTGTCGGGCGACACGTGCGAGAGATCCACCAGCATCCCGAGCCGGTTCATCTCGTGCACCACGGCGCGGCCGAACGGCGTCAGTCCGTGGTGCGCGGGCTTGTCGGTGGCCGAATCGGCCCAGTCGGTGTTCTTGCCGTGGGTGAGCGTCATGTAACGCACGCCCAGCGCGTAGTAGTCGCGCAGCACCGGCAGCGAATTGTTGATCTGATGGCCGCCCTCGACGCCGATCAGGCTGGCGATGCGCCCGGACTTCTCGATGCGCTGGATGTCGTCGGCGGTGGACGCCATTTCGAAGTCCTTCGGATATTTCGCGACCATCGTGCGCACGATGTCGATCTGCTCCAGCGTCATCTGCACCGCTTCGGGACCGGTGACCGAAGTCGGGATCCACACCGACCAGAACTGCGCGCCAAGATGGCCCTTGCGGGCGCGCGGGATGTCGGTCATCAGGTGCACGTCGTCGCCCGCCTTGCTGCGCAGGTTGGACGTGTCGGCGGCGAGATCGACGTTGCCGACGTTGCCGAACTGGCTGCGGATTTCCCACGGCAGGTCGTTGTGGCCGTCGATCACCGGCGTTTCGGTGAGGACGCGATCGACCCGCGTCGACAGGGCCTGGTCCTTCGCCGATTGCGGCGCGGCGAGAGCGATGCAGGGCAGTGCGGCGAGCAGGCAGGCGAGAAGTCGAAGGTGCTTGGTCATGGCGTCCCCGGTGATGTCATGAGAAGAAGATGCGGCGCCGCAGATTGCGCAGTGCGCCATGCGTGGCTCCCGAGCCTACCATCGTTTGCATGCCCGAAAGCTCAGAAGAACGTCGGCATCGCTTCCAGCACCTGCAGGTCGTCATCGACGAGCAACACCTGCCGCCATTTGTCGAAGGTGAGGCAGGGATGCGAGGCGCCGAACGAGACGACGTCGCCGATGCGAAGCTCGATGTCCTCCGGAATCACCATCATCGCGTGCTGGTCCATGACCTTGCGGGTGCTGCACCCGGTCAACGGACGGGCGGCTTCGCCTGAGCGGTGCAATTGCAGCGGGACCGGCAGGTCGGGATCGACGGAGATGTCGCGCTTGCCCATCGCGACGACGGCCAGACCCGGTTCGGGCAGCGATTGCACATGGGCGAACACCGCCAGTGCCGGTTCGAGTTCGCCCTTCAGTTCCGGGTGGCGCGCTTTCACCTCGGCCATGGCGTCGCGATAGGAGCGGTGATCGTGCACGACGTAGCAACCGGGCCTCAAGATCGGCGTGCAGTGATCGCGCAAGTCCGAGCGGTCGAAAGCTTCCGCGACCAGATCGAACCACTGCGAGCCTGCGGCGGTGATGATGGGCGTGCGTTCCGCGAAAGCGCCCGCACTCCTGAGCGTGCGCATGGTGTCGACGAGCCGCTGGCCGTAGCTGCGGACCTTGTCGACCGTGTGCTCGCCGCCGATCAGGCCTTCGTAACCCTCGATGCCGCAGAGCGCGAGCGCCGGTGCCGCCGCGACGGCGTCGACGAGCGTCTTCAGTTCCGCATCGTTGCGCACGCCGCAGCGGCCACCCGGCACGCCAAGTTCGACCAACACCTGCAAGGTGAGGTGGCGTTCGCCGAAACAGGCATTCAACGCCTCGACACTGGCGACGCTGTCGACGAGGCAACAGTAGTCGGCGCCGCGTGCGACCAAGTCGGCCACGATCGCCATGTTGGGCCTGCCGACCAACTGGTTGGCCATCAGCAAACGCGTGACGCCGTGTTCGAACGCCGCCGCGCACTGGACGGCCGTGGCCAACGTGATGCCCCACGCGCCCGCGTCGAGCTGGCGCCGGAACAGAGCAGGCGTCATTGTGGTCTTGCCGTGCGGGGCGATCTGCGCGCCGTGGTCATCGGCGAAGTGTTGCATCCAGGCGATGTTGTGGGTCAGGGCCGCGTCGAAAATCACGGCCGCGGGCAGGCTCACGTTTTCGAGCAGCGACTGCCCGTCGACGGGTCGGCCTTTTTGCAGATGGCGTGCGGGGAGGGTCATGGGCAGGGGTCTTGGGCAAATGGCGTCCGATGCTACATCGGTGTCGGCTTTCCGGTTCAGGCGACGGTGTCGTGGACGGCGGCTTTGTCGTTCATGCCGCCGGAAAATCGCTTTTCCACCGGCACGCACCCGCTCCGGCCAGGTTCGCATCGTCCCCCTCGATGTTCGCACGTTCGTCGAGTCCGTCCGATGAAGCGGCTTCCCGGCTCCCGTCCACGCGGTAGGAAATTCCCCACAACGCTTTCGGCGCCGATCGCGCGGCA
>JAICIW010000164.1 GCA_025928735.1 Rhodanobacteraceae bacterium
CAACTGGAATTCGTATTTGCCCACGCATTGGAGGACGTGGGCGACTATGCACGAGCCTTTGATGTCATGCAGCGCGCCAATGCCGTCCAGCGTGAGCATCTGAAGTGGGACGCACAGGGCGAACACGAGCGGGTGGAGGCCATCCTGCGGGCGTTCGCCAAGCCACTGACCGGGACGCCGGATGGCGGGTTCGGCCACGAGGCGATCTTCATCGCGAGTTTGCCGCGTTCGGGTTCGACGTTGATCGAGCAAATCCTGGCGTCGCATCCGCAGGTCGAAGGTGCCAACGAAATCGGCGATCTCGGCCGCCTGATCGAGACGGAAACACGACAACGCCATGCAAATTTCCCGCATTGGGTTGGCGAATTGACTCCGCAGGACTGGCAACGGCTCGGCGGCGAATACCTTGTCCGCACCAAACGCTGGCGCGAACGCAAGCCGCGCTTCACCGACAAGAATCTCCTGAACTGGATGTTGGCCGGCGCCGCGTTGATCATGTTGCCCGCCGCGCGCGTGGTGATCGTTCGCCGCGATCCGGTGGAAACATGCCTTGGTTGCTATCGACAGTGGTTCACGGGGGATGCGGGCGTTGCCTACGACCTCGACGATATTGCAGATTTCTATGCCGAATTCTGGCGCTTGACGCGATTCTGGCTGCAACGATTTCCGGTTGGTATGTTCGACCTGGAGTACGAGAAATTGATTGCAGAACCGGAACCCGTTATCCGGGAGTTGCTGGACTTCTGCGGGTTGCCGTTCGATCCGGCCTGCCTCGAATTTCATCGCACGGAGCGCACCGTTCTGAGTGCCCCCAGTGCCGCACAGGTCCGCCAACCGTTGCGGCGGGATACTGCGCGCGCGTCGCGTTACGGTGACAAGTTGGATCGCTTGCGCGCGCGTTTGCATGATGCCGGCTTGCCCGTTTCCGCTCGTCCGGCAGCGCCGTCCTGAGGTATTGCCGTGTGGTGCGGGAGCGGTGCACTATCATCCGTGATGTCCACGGAGCCGCACATGTCTCGGATCGAAACCCGCCTCGCCGGACTGGGTCTGACGCTGCCGCCCGCGATCAAAGCGCCGCCCGGCGTGGTGTTGCCATTCCGGTTCGTGCGCGTCGTCGGCAGCCGCGCGCTGATTTCGGGACACAGCCCGCAAGCCGCGGACGGTTCCGTCGCGGAACCGTTCGGAAAAGTCGGCCGCGACTTGCCGGTGGAGCAGGGCTACGAAGCCGCGCGGCTGACCGCCTTGTCCATGCTCGGCAGCTTGCAACGGGAACTCGGTGACCTCGATCGCGTGAAGTACTGGGTGCGCGTGTTCGGCATGGTCAACTCCGCGCCGGGCTTCGACAAGCAGCCCGCGGTGATCAACGGCTTCTCCGACCTGGTCCTGCAATTGTGGGAAAGCGAAGCCGGCGCGCACGCTCGCAGTGCGGTCGGCATGGCCGAACTGCCGTTCGGCATTCCGGTGGAAATCGAGGCAGAAGTGGAGATTTCGCAGGGCGGGTGACAACCGCCCTTCGGCGCGATCGGCGGGATGCGCTGCGCTTCTCCCGCCCTACGTCATGCGATTTTGCAGGTTGGGCTGAGCTTGCGAAGCCCAGCGCTTTCGGATGACCACGCGCCCGGCGTCAGGAGCCGTTTCACTCCCGCGCAACCTGCAAGCGCCCGCTCGTCAGGAGAGGCACGAGGAGAAACGCCGCCAATTTTTCGTAATGGGGGCGGCATTGATCGGCGAGTCGTTGCTGAAACGCCGTGAGTTTGTCGTCACGCGGCCGATAAGGCGCAAAGCCCGTCGAGCGCTCCACCGCCGCATACCAATGCGGCGCCCACATGCCGTCGCTGGCGCGCGGGCCGGGCGGCCAGTGCAGCATGCGATCGGTAAAAGGGATACCGAGCTTCGCGCACAGCGCCCCCAATGTTCCGCGCGGGTCCTTCAGCACGTCGGCCGCATCCATCACCGGCGGTGCATGGCCGAGCTTGTCGCAGACGTGGTCGAACAATCGTGCTTGTTGTTCGAAACCGAGCTCCCACGCGGCGGCGTCGGGGCGCTGGATGGTGAAGGAGGCGGCGACACGTTCCGGGTCGCGGATCAGGAAGCAGTTGGTGACTTGATCGAGCCAGCCCAGTGGCATGTCCGGCAGCATGTGCTGGGTCATGTGCTTCTGGTACCAGATGGCTTTGCCACCCGGAATCGAGCCGGTGAGCATCGCCGCAACTTTCGCGGCATCGTTTTCCTGTGCGGCGATCACGTCGTCGCGTCCGGGATGGTTCACGCCGGTTTCTACGAGGTAATGCGCGTAGAACGGCTCGTCGATGACGGCCGTATCCTCGCGGTTCTCCCACGCGCGCATCATCGCGGTGGAAATGTTGCGCGGCCCCGACCACATCGCGATGCGCAAGCCGTCGCGCATCGTCACACCTGCACGCCCGCGCGGCTTTCGGTTTCCACCAGTTGCATGTAGGCGTCCTGCAGGCGCCTGCACATCGGGCCGCGCTTGCCTTCGCCGATGATGCGGCCGTCGATTTCGTGCACCGGCGTCAGGCCCGCGAAGGTGCCGGTGACGAAGGCTTCTTCGGCACCGTACACGTCGGTGAGGCTGAAATCCTTTTCGAGCACCGGGATGCCACTCTCACGACATAAGCGCACCACGTTCGCGCGCGTGATGCCGCCGAGGCAGTACTTGCCGGTGGACGTCCACACCTCGCCCTTGCGCACGATGAAGAAGTGCGTGGAATTGCAGGTCGCGACAAAGCCGTGCGGGTCGAGCATCAACGCTTCGTCGTAGCCGGCCTTCTGCGCCTGGATGCAGGCGAGGATGCAATTCAACTTGGAATGGCTGTTGAGTTTCGGATCCTGCACGTCGGGCGCGCCGCGGCGCACGTGTACGGTGAACAGACGAATGCCGCGTTCGACGGTTTCCGGCAGCGGCTCCTTGTATTCGGGAACGATCACGATGGTCGGCGGACCGATCACGAAGCGCGGATCCTGGTGCGGCGTGGCCTTGATGCCGCGCGTCACCATCAGGCGGATGTGCACGTGGTTGCGCATGGCGTTGGCGCGCAGCGTTTCGACGATGCGCTGCGTCAAACCCTCGCGGGTCAGGCCGATGTCGAGGTCGATGGCCTTGGCGCCTTCGTACAAACGATCGAGGTGCATGGCGAGGAAGGGCAGGCCGCCGTCGTGCACGCGCAAGCCTTCCCATACGCCGTCGCCGAGCACATAGCCGGCGTCGAATACGGAAACCTTGGCCTCGTCGCGCGGGACCAGTTCGCCGTTCAAGTTGATCTTGATGGCGGCGTTGCGCGCATCGGGCGTGTAGTCGTGGGTGCCTTTGCTCATCGTATGCTCCGCGAAAAGCCATTGCCTGCGTAGGTCAAGGATCCCGGATGATAATCATTCCGGCGAAAGCTGGAATCCAGGGGCGCACGTTCGTGAAAGCGGTTGCGCTTTTCGCGCAACTTGAACCCGGCCTGGACCGGGGCGGCGAGCCATCATCGTGCGAGGTTCAGGCTGTCCAGGTTTCCTTGAACGCGCGGCTGAAGTTCAGGCCCAGCACCTTGTCGGTCACGCGCGCGGAATAGCCGTGTTTCAAAAGCGCATCGGCGACGCGTTCCAGCTTGCGCGGCGTATTGATGTCCGGGATGTAGGGCGGCCGGTTTTCGCCGGGCGCGCCGACGCCAATTTTCCTGCGATGCTGCTCGTCTGCCTTGATGGCTTGCAGATCCTTGTCGGTGACGGTGAAGAACATCGAATCGGTGCCGATGCCGACATGATCCTCGCCGCAAACGTCGAGCGCGTGGACCATGTGTTGCATGTAGTCGGCGAGCATCGGCTGTTTGTCGTCCGGCGTCAGAAACGGCAGCATGTAGATGCCCATCACGCCGCCTTTGCCGGCCAGCGCCTTCATTTCCTGATCGCGCTTGTTGCGCGGGTGGTTGAACACCGCACGGCAACCGGAATGGGTGATCACCGGCGGCTTGGCCGAAAGCGCGATGCCTTCGGCGGTGCTCTGGGTGTTGGAATGGCTGAGGTCCAGTGCGACGCCCAGTTCGTTCATGCGCGCGATCGCCTTGCGGCCGAGCTCGGTCACGCCACCGGTTTCGCCGTCGAGGCAACCGACGCCGAACGGGGTGGTGTGGTTGTAGCTCAACTGCATGACGAGGACGTCGAGATTGCGGAACAGGTCAATCCGGTCGAGCTTGTCCTCCAGCGGCAATGCCGCTTCGAACGAGAAGATCACCGCGACCTTGTTTTCGGGCTTCGCGCGTTCCAGGTCGGCGTGCCGCACGACCTTGATGAACAGTTCCGGATGTTGCTCGATCAATTGCTGTGCGGCAGCGATGTCGGCGACCGCTTCCTCGAACGTCCCATTGGCGCCGCCGAGCGTGCTTTTCAGCGCGCCAAGTCCGGAATCGCGAATCGCCTGCAATTCGCTGGCCAGATTGCCATCCTTCGCCAGCAGGCCGATCGAGGCAAGCGTGTTGCAGTCGAGCACGAAGGCATTGCGGTAGATGTCGGCGCTGTTCATTCGGCCTGTTGATCCTGTGGCTCTGGTCAAGGTGGGCGTCAGCACCGCGGCAGCGGCGCCGCAGGAAATGCCCAGGAATTGCCTGCGTGTCCATCTGGCGTGCACAGCTTTCCCCGGTGGGAGCCGGTCCGTTGGGGCGCCCGGCGCGACGTCGAATCTAGCAGAAGACCATGCCTTCCGAAGGTGCCGGAAGCTGAGCGCTCGTGGCATTTCCGCAGGCGGGGAGGACGACGCGTGCCGATGCCAGCCGTGCTCGTCGATCCTTCGCGCACCATTGAACCGTGACGCCGATGCCACAACGTGCAGGGTTTCCCGACAGGATTCGATCATGCTGCTGGAACCGATCACGCTGGGCGCGTTGAAGCTGCGCAACCGCATCGTGGTGTCGCCGATGTGCCAGTATTCCTCGCCCGATGGCGTGCCGACCGATTGGCATCTGGTGCACCTGGGCAGCCGCGCGGTCGGCGGTGCGGGGCTGGTGTTCACCGAGGCGAGTTCGGTTTCGCCCGAAGGACGTATTTCACCGGACGACGCCGGTATCTGGAACGACGCGCAGGCGGAAACGTGGTCGCGCATCGCGCAATTCATTCGCGGGCAGGGCGCGGCGGCAGGCATCCAGCTTGCGCATGCCGGACGCAAGGCCAGCACCGATGCGCCGTGGCACGGCGGGGGTCCACTGGATGCAGACCAAGGCGGTTGGACGCCGGTGGCGCCCAGCGCGATTGCTTTCGACGAAGGTTATCCGGTGCCGACCGCGCTGGATGCGGCCGGCATCGCGAAAGTCATCGACGATTTCCGCGCGGCCGCGCATCGCGCGCGCGACGCCGGTTTCGAAGTGATCGAAATCCATGCCGCGCACGGTTACCTGTTGCACCAGTTCCTGTCGCCGCTGTCGAACACGCGCACCGACGAATACGGCGGCGCGCTGGAAAATCGCGCGCGGCTGTTGCGTGAAGTGATCACCGCGGTGCGCGAGAGTTGGCCCGCGCCGATGCCGTTGTGGGTGCGGCTGTCCGCAACCGATTGGGCCGAAGGCGGTTGGGACATCGACGAATGCGTGCAGCTCGCGCGCATGTTGCGCGCCGACGGCATCGGGGTCATCGACGTTTCGTCCGGCGGCACGGTGCCGCATCCGAAGATTCCAGGTGGCCCGGGTTACCAGGTGCCGTTCGCCGCGCGCATCCGCCGCGAGGCCGGCATCGCCACCGCGACGGTCGGCCTGATCACCGGTGCGCGGCAGGCCGAGGAAATCCTGCAACGCGGCGACGCCGACCTGA
>JAICIW010000292.1 GCA_025928735.1 Rhodanobacteraceae bacterium
GCCGGCACCACATACGAAGAAGCCATCGAGCAGATCGACATCGGCGGTCCCGCGATGTTGCGTGCAGGCGCCAAGAACCACGAACGCGTCTCGGTGGTATGCGATCCGTCCGATTATCCGGAACTCGTCGAAACGCTGCGTCGCGACGGCGGCACCTCGTTCGAGCAGCGCCGCCGCTTCGCGGCCAAGGTGTTCGCACACACTGCGCGCTACGACGGCATGATCGCCGACTGGCTTTCCGCGCGCACCGACGGCGAGCCGCGCGAAGCTTATCCGCCCACGCTGCATCTGGCGCTGCGCCGCGCGCAGGAAATGCGCTATGGCGAAAATCCGCACCAGGCCGCCGCGCTGTACCTCGACGGTCGCGCCACCGCCGGCACCGTCGCGGGTGCCACCGTGCTGGCCGGCAAGGAAATGTCGTACAACAACATCGTCGATGCCGATACCGCGCTGGAGTGCGTGAAGGCTTTCGACAAGACGCCAGCATGCGTGATCGTCAAGCACGCCAATCCCTGCGGCGTCGCGTTGGCCGCCAATCCGGTGGAAGCTTACGAACGCGCCTTTGCCTGCGACGCCACTTCGGCATTCGGCGGCATCATCGCCTTCAATCGGCCGATCGATGGCGCGCTGGCGCAGGCGATCCTTTCGAGACAATTCGTCGAAGTGCTGGTGGCGCCCTCTTTCGACGAGGCAGCGCTGGTCGCGCTACGCAAGAAACCCAACGTGCGCGCGCTCGCGACCGGTGAGTGGCCTGCGGAACCCGATGTCGCCGCGCGTCAGTTGCGCAGCATCGCAGGCGGCGTGCTGGTGCAGGACGCCGACGTCGACACGCTGATGCTGTCCGATCTCAAAGTGGTTTCCCGCCGCGTGCCGGACGCCGGACAATTGCGCGACCTGTTGTTTGCATGGCACGTCGCGATGTTCGTGAAGTCGAACGCGATCGTGTACGCAAAGGACGGCGCCACCGTCGGCATCGGCGCCGGCCAGATGAGTCGCGTGGTCAGCGTGAAGATCGCCGCGATGAAGGCGGCCGACGCGAAGCTTTCCACCGACGGCAGCGTGCTGGCCTCGGATGCGTTTTTCCCGTTCCGCGACAATATCGATCTCGCGGCCGGCGCCGGCGTGCGCGCGATCATCCAGCCCGGCGGTTCGATGCGCGATCAGGACGTCATCAACGCCGCGGACGAGCACGACATGGCGATGGTGTTTACGGGAACGCGGCATTTTCGTCACTGACGCGACGAGAATATTTCTTTGCCATCCCCGATGGCTGGGTCCCGGCCAGTCCATCGCCGGAATGGCGCTCGACACTTCCATGCGTCCCGGCATGCGGCAATCTGCGCCGCGCCCTGTGGCCACATGCTCGTGGCGTGGTGCCGGTTCACATGACCCGCGCTACGCTGTTCGACCGTGAAATACGAACTGTATTATTGGCCGACGATCCAGGGACGCGGCGAATTCGCGCGTCTCGCGCTGGAAGATGCTGGCGCCGACTACGTTGATGTCGCCCGCTTGCCCGAAGGCTCGGGTGGCGGCGCGAAGGCGTTGCTGCAATGGATGGACGCATCGGCTGTCGGCCATCCACCGTTCGCACCGCCGTTCCTGAAAGCCGGGCGTCGCGTGATTGCGCAGACCGCGAACATCCTGCTGTTCCTCGGTCCGCGCTTGTTGCTCGCGCCACGCGACGAGTCCGGCCGCCTGTGGACGCATCAACTGCAACTGACCATCACGGATCTGGTGGCGGAAATCCACGACTGCCACCACCCGATCGCCGGCGGTCTCTACTACGAGGACCAGCGCGACGAGGCGGCGCGCCGCGCAGGACATCTGCGACGCGAGCGCCTGCCGAAATTCCTGGGTTACTTCGAACGCGTGCTGGCGGACAATGCACGCGGGCGGCAACGTTGTCTCGTGGGCAGCGCAACCAGCTACGCCGATCTTTCACTGTTCCAGATCATCGAAGGGCTGCGCTTCGCGTTTCCGCGCACGATGCTGCGTCTGGAAAAAACATTGCCGCTTTGCGTCGCGCTCCGCGAACACATTGCCGCGCGCCCCGCGCTTGCCGCCTATCTCGGCTCGCCGCGCCGCATTCCGTTCAACAACGACGGCATCTTCCGGCACTACCTGGAACTGGATGGGTGATACGCGACGGTGACGCGGAGCGCGCGCCTATGCCACAGCCAGTCCGAAGATTCACTCGCCGCTGGTTGATCCTTCGGCAGGCGCGCTGCCGGCCGGCTTCTTCGCGCCGCCCCACTTGTAGATGTCGTAATACACCGGCGAGACCGGGCCCATTTTCGGATCGTGCATCAGGTTGCCGTTGGCATTGTTGTTGACCCTGTAGGTCTGGGTGACGCCATTCTTGGGCGTGACGCGCACCATATACACACTGCCGTTGCGCCGGTATTCCTCGACGGTGTCGCCGTTGGCATCGGTGCGGACGCTGACGTTGGTGCTGTCGCCATTGCCGTCCTTCTGTCGCGCGGCCGGCGCGACCGACGGGGGAATGCCGGTGCTGGGAAGCGGAATCGATTGCGGTTTCGCGCCGGGATCGTTGATGCCGGGCGGCGGCAACGCCGAACCCGGTGGCGGCGTCGTCGACGAAGCCGCGAGTACCTGCTGCGCCTGCGCGGCGGGCACGCCAAGCAGCAATGCAAACGCGGAAAACCATACGAGCGCTTTCACGGTCCGTCTCCCGAAGCGACAGTCTGGATCAGCATACACGGAGTGTGTGAGCGCAGCGTGCATGTGACAACGCATGCGACAATCCGCGCATGGCCAAGCTCACACTCATCGACGGTTCCAGCTACCTGTACCGCGCGTTTCACGCGTTGCCGCCGCTGACCAACGCCGCGAACGAACCGACCGGCGCCCTGTTCGGCGTGGTCAACATGCTGCGCGCGACGCTGAACGAAAAACCCGATTACGCCGCATTCGTGGTCGACGCGCCGGGCCGGACTTTTCGCGACGACCTGTATCCCGAATACAAGGCCACTCGCGCGCCGATGCCGGACGATCTGCGTGCCCAGGTCGAACCAATGATGAAAATCGTCGAGGCACTCGGGTTCCCGATCCTGCGCGTCGCGGGCGTGGAAGCCGACGACGTGATCGGCACGCTGGCGACGCGTGCGGCGATGGACAGCATCGAGGTGGAGATTTCCACCGGTGACAAGGACTTCGCGCAACTGGTGCGGCCGGGCGTCACGCTGGTCAACACCATGAGCCGCTCGCGATTGGACCGCGACGGCGTGATCGAAAAATTCGGCGTGCCGCCCGAACGCATCATCGACTACCTCGCGCTGATGGGCGATTCGATCGACAACATTCCCGGCGTCGTGAAGTGCGGCCCCAAGACCGCCGCAAAGTGGCTGAGTGAATACGGCACGCTGGACGGCGTGATCGCCAGCGCCGACAAGGTCGGTGGCAAGATCGGCGAGAACCTGCGCGCGGCACTGGCGCAATTGCCGCTGTCGCGCCAGCTCGC
>JAICIW010000265.1 GCA_025928735.1 Rhodanobacteraceae bacterium
CGTCGCGTCCAGCGGCGCGCGGAACACCTCGGGAATTTTCAGCAGCACCACCCACAGCACCATGTACGGAAACAGCACGCGGCTCGCCGCGGCCAGCGTACGTCCGGACAACAGCCCGACGCCCGTCGCCAGCTCGATCGCGGCGCAGGCATAGGCAAGCACGGTTCGCCCCGGCAGGTGCGCCGGAACGTTTTGCCACACCAGCGCGAAATCGCCGTTGACGAGTCCCGTAACGCCAAGCGCGATCAAGGCGGCAGCAAACAGCACACGGCCCGGTTGCAACGTCGCGTTCATGGCGTCACCTCCCCGACGGATCACGCACCGGACACGCAGCCGGCACCGCGGCACTTTACTACCACGGCGGGCTGCCGATGTTGCCAGAACTGCTAGCGCCGTCGCTGGTTGCGTAACGGGCGACGCGCAGCACGTGCACTGACTTGCGGCTGGCCGGTTCAGGCGGGAAGATCACGTTGGGGAAACAAGATTTTGTCTTTTGTAGGTTGGGCTGAGGGCAGCGATGCCCAACAAAACCCCTTGGGGTTCACGCAAGCGCTCATCTTTCCAACCGCACCCCGCCTACAGATGATATGGTGCTGGCGGATCTCAAAATTGCTGCGTACGCCCAAGGTGCAAACGGGATCACGAACGTGCGCATCGTGAAAAAGTCAGGCCTCACTTCCAACTGCTGGCACATTTGGACGGCCGAGCCACTACTTTGCGGGTACCGAGATCGTGAGCATGTAGTCAGCACGCGTAGGTCGGGAGAGGCGCGGCGAATTCCAACATCAACAGTCTCTCAAGGCGGGTTGTCATCCGCCCTACCATCGGCGACTCCATCCTGTCACAAACGGCATGCGGTTCGATCGCGGTAATGCCTTTGGTTGGATCGCCCGCATTGCAATGATGCCGGCTAGGTGCTTGCGTACTTCCGCAACTGCTCGATCATCTTGTCCGCCGTATCCGCGTAATCCGATTCGTATTTTTCCAGCAGCTTTTTCTTCGGCGTTTTCTTGCTCTTGGCCTGCTTGTCCCACAGGACGGAGAGCGTGGCGTAAGGCGGGATCAGCAGCCCGATCGCATTGAAGAAATTGCTGATGTTGCCGATGACGTGTTCCGCGCCGTCGGAGTCGCCGGTGATGACGATACCGCCGGCTTTGCCTTCGAAGGGCGATGGCTTGCCCGCAAGAATGCCGTCGTGGATTTCATCGAGCCGTTCGATCACGCGCTGGATTTCCGAGGACTGACCGCCCCACCAGATGGGCGTGGCGAAGACCACGATGTCGGAGCCGAGCACTTTTTTGAGGATTCCGGGCCAGGCGTCGCCCTTGCCCATGTCGCTGCAGGTACCGGGCAGGATGTCGTGATCGACCAGCTTGATGATCTCGCAGCGGATGTCTTCCCGCTTCATCCGGCGCGCCAGGAATTCGCACAACGTCTGCGTATTGGACAAGCCCGCGCGTTTGAGCGTCCCGAGCAGTATTGTCGCCTTCATCGTTGCTCTCCTTTGCGGGCTGCTTCCCAGGGAACCTCTGATCAACCGCGGCTCTCGTCATCCCGGCGAAAGCCGGGACCCAGTGACTTTTGCGCAACGCACCGAAGTGCAAAGTCACTGGGTTCCGGATATCGCTTCGCGATTCCGGAATGACGAGTAAAACCGGAACTCGACCGCGACCGTTCTACACAACCTTGCGTGACCGGCGCGTAAAGCGCTGCACCCTGTGGCCAGCCACAGCTTTCAGCGATTCCCTACCCGCGTGCGAACCCAAACAGCCCAGCCAACGGATGCGATTGTCCGCGCATGGCATTGGCGAGGATGTGCGCGCCGATCGCGCTGTAGGTGATGCCATTGCCGCCGTACGCCATGGCGAACAGTACGCGTGGATCCAGTTGTGGATGCGCGCCGAACCAGGGCAGCCCGTCCTCCGTTTCGGCGAAGGTTCCCGCCCAGGCGAAGCCGACATCCGGCTGCACGTCCGGCATGAGCTCTTGGAGGCGGGCGAGCAGCTTTTCTACCTTGCGTGGAATGCGCCAGTCACGGCGCGCGGGAATGTCGATGCGGTCGTCCTGCCCGCCGACGATCAGGCGGCCGTCGTCGGTGCTGCGCCAGTACAGGTACGGCCGCGCGGTTTCCCAGCCGATGCAGCGCGCGAATTCCGCCGGCAGTTGCAGTGGCTCGCTGACGAAGGCGTAGCTGCTGCGATTCTTCGCGACGTTCTGTGGCAGCAAGGATTGGCTTTCGTAACCTGCGGCCACTACCAGCCATTGCGCGCGCACGCGGGCGCCAGTCGCCGTGCGAATCTCCAGTGCGCCAGCATCCGGCTTCCACCGGACCATCTCGCAACGATCGAAGACGCGCAGGCCTCGTTCGCACAACTGCGCCAACAGCCGATGGGTGAAACGATAAGGATCGACATGTGCGGCAGGTCGCGACAGGATCGCGGCGGGCGCGACCAATCCGAAACGCTCCCGCAACGCGGATTCGTCCAGCCATTCCACCCGGAAACCTGCCTCGCGCCGCGCGTCGAATTCCGGGCGCAGCCGCCGCGCGTCGCGTCGCGAACTCGCAAGATACAAGCTTGGCGCTTCGCGCCAGCCGACGTCGCCGACATCATCGGCGATCGCTTGCAATTCCAGCACTGCGGCTTCGCAGGCCTTGTAGGCCGCAAGCGCGTGCTGCTCGCCGACAAGCTTCGAAAGTTGCAGCAGCTCGGTATCGATTTCGTACTGCAGCAGCGCGGTGCTGGCGGCGGTGCTGCCCCAGCCGACATCGCGGCGATCGAGCACGATCGTATCCAGCCCTGCATCGATCAGCGCACGCGCAATCAACGCGCCGGTAATGCCGGCGCCGACCACGACCGCGTCGCATTGGCTGTCGACGAGCAAGGGTGGATAGTCGCGCAACAGGCCATTGCGCACGGGCCACCATGGGTAACCGCTTTTCACGTCCACGCGACAGGCCTCACTGCAGAGGTGTTGTTGGGCTTCGCGAGAAGCCCTCAGCCCAACCTACAATCATTCCATGGCCGGCGCTTGAGAGAATGGCACGCCGCTGCGCTCGCCCCAGTAGTAGACGACCAGGGCAATGCCGGCGACCAGCACGGAATCCCACGGTCCTTCGACCACACGGCTGCCGCCGAACGTTCCGAGCCACGAGGCAACCAGCATCAACGCATAGAAACCCATCAGCCACAGGGATGCGCGCACGTCGCACGCAAGTTCGTCGCGCTGCGAACGCCGCCGCGCCACGTAGGCAACGTACACCGCGTACAGGACGATCTGCAGCCCCAGCAGCCACGACACCGTGGCCCAGCCGGACCAGTACACGATCAGTGCGGCGACGATGAACGACAGCGGCCCCAGCACGGCAAAGCCGCGGACGCGGAAGGGACGCGGCATCTCGGGCGCGTTGCGTCGCAGGGCCGCGGTGGTGACGGGTGCGACGGCGTAGCTCAGCACCAGCGCTGCGGACACCACGTTGATCATCGCCGACCAGGACGGAAACGGCAGCGTCCAGAAGATCGACAGCGCAAGCGTCAGCCATAGCGCCGGGCGCGGAATGCCCGACGCGGCATCGACCTTGGTGAACAGCTTGAAGAAAGTGCCGCCGCGCGCCCAGCCGTAGACGACGCGCGGCGTCGCATTCATGTAGATGTTGCCGCAGCCGCTCGGCGAGATCACCGCGTCGCACACCACCAGAAACGACAGCCAGCCGATGCCCAGCGCCAACGCGACGTCGTGGAACGGCAGCGCGAACAGTTTGTCGATGCCCTGCCAGCCGTGCGCGACCATCGTGGCCGGGACGCTGCCGAGGAAGGCGATCTGCAGCAGCA
>JAICIW010000291.1 GCA_025928735.1 Rhodanobacteraceae bacterium
CGACACCGGGCGCGGTGAAGCACGAACGCCTGGCGACGTTGCAGAACGCGATCAACTTCCACGCGGCGAAAATCAGCGAAGCGATGGTCGGCAGCACGCAACGCATCCTCGTCACCGGCCCGTCGAAGAAGAACCCGAACGAACTCACCGGCAAGACCGAGAACATGCGCCAGGTGAATTTCGCGGGCGACTCCAACCTGATCGGCCAATTCGTCGATGTTGCGATCACTGCGGCGCTGACGAATTCATTGCGCGCGCGCGTCGCGGCCGGCTGAAATGCGACATGCTTTGTGCCGTCATTCCCGCGAAAGCGGGAACCCAGCGACTTTAAAGGCAGAGACACTGGGTTCCGGATCGCCGCTGCGCGGCGTCCGGAATGACGAGAAAAGAGCATTCACTGCCATCCAATTCCCATGACCGAAGGCATCATCCAGCACGACTTCACCCTCGAACCCGACGACACGCAGCGGCTCGCCAACCTGTGCGGGCCGTTCGACGAGCACCTGCGCCAGATCGAGCTGCGGCTCGGCGTCGAGATCAACAACCGTGGCAACGTGTTTCGCGTGATCGGCGAAGAGCCCGCGGTGAAATCCGGCGAGCGTGTGTTGCGCAATCTCTACGAAGCAACCGAGCACGAGACCTTGAACGGTCGCGCGCTGAACCTGCGCCTGTCCGAAGCCGGCGTCGATGCATTGGCCGAACAACAGGCCGAAGGCGCGCAGGAAGTCGCGATCAAGGTGAAGCGCGGCACGATCCGTGGACGCGGGCCGAACCAGGTGCGCTACCTGCACGCCGTCGCCACCCACGACATCAATTTCGGGATCGGGCCGGCTGGCACCGGCAAGACGTATCTGGCGGTCGCCAGTGCCGTGGAAGCCTTGGAGACCAGCCGCGTCCAGCGTTTGATCCTGGTGCGTCCCGCGGTCGAGGCCGGCGAGAAACTGGGCTTCCTGCCGGGCGATCTCGCGCAGAAGGTCGATCCGTACCTGCGCCCGCTGTACGACGCGCTGTATGAAATGCTCGGCTTCGACAAGGTCGCGCGCCTGATCGAGCGCAACGTGATCGAGATCGCCCCGCTCGCGTACATGCGCGGGCGCACGCTCAACGATTCGTTCGTGATCCTGGACGAAGCGCAAAACAGCACCGTCGAACAGATGAAAATGTTCCTGACCCGCATCGGCTTCGGCACCACCACCGTGGTCACCGGCGACGTGACCCAGGTCGACCTGCCGCGCAACACGCGCTCGGGTTTGCGCAACGTGATCGAAGTGTTGCGCGACGTCGATGGCATCAGCTTCACGTTCTTCACCGCGCGCGACGTGGTGCGGCATCCGCTGGTCGCAAAGATCGTGCGCGCCTACGAAAGCGCGGAAGAGGCCGCCAATGCAAAGCTGGAAGCGGAGCCGCGCACGCGCACGCCGCGTGACGAGGACCGCGGATGAACGGCGCCCGTGCGGGTCGCCCGTCCCGGTCCTTCGGCGTCACCGATCCGCGCCGGACACCGGGCCTGGTGGTCCACGTGGATTACGCGATTCCGCGCCGCGGCATCCCGGCGTCCATCAGTTTCAAGCGCTGGACCGAAGCGGCGCTGTTCGCCGCGCGCCATCGCAAGCCCGCCGAGTTGTCGATCCGCATCGTCGGTGCACGCGAGGGCCGCGCGCTGAACCGGCAATACCGCGACAGGGATTACGCCACCAACGTGTTGTCGTTTCCCGTGGAATTGCCGCCCGGGATCGCCTCGCCGCTGCTGGGCGATCTTGCGATCTGTGCGCCGGTGGTCGCCCGCGAGGCACGCGAACAAGGCAAGGCGCTGCGCGATCACTACGCGCACCTGACCGTGCACGGCGTGCTGCATCTGCTGGGTTTCGATCATCAGGAAGACACCGAAGCCGCGCGGATGGAAAAGCTGGAAACCGGCATTCTCGCCAAACTCGGCGTACCCGACCCGTATTGATTGCGCCCCACCTGCGATGCCGGCGCGCATCCGCTAGAATCGTGAATCCGCCCCTTCCGGGGACGTGTGCCACCCCAATGTCCGCAGAACCCCCAAGTACAACCGGCCCCGCCCACCGCTCGCTGTGGGATCGTTTGGGCCACATGCTCTCAGGCGAACCCCGCAGCCCCGAGGACCTGCTCGCGGAACTCCGCGAAGCGCAGGGCAACGGCCTGCTCACCAGCGAAACCTTCGCGATGATCGAAGGCGCCATCCGCGTCACCGAGATGGTGGTGGGCGACGTGATGGTGCCGCGCGCGCAGATGGTCACGCTGGATATCGATGACGACCTGCCTGCGATTCTCGAAACCGTGATCGAATCCGGCCACTCGCGCTTTCCCGTGCACGGCGAGGACAAGGACGAAATCCTGGGCATCCTGCTGGCCAAAGACCTGTTGAAGCGCGGCGACAACGGCGCGCTCGATCTGCGCGCGCTGCTGCGCCACGCGGTGATGATTCCCGAATCCATGCGCCTGAACGTGCTGCTGGCGGAATTCCGTCGCTCGCGCAACCACATGGCAGTGGTGGTGGACGAATACGGCGGTGTCGCCGGCCTCGTCACCATCGAGGACGTGCTGGAGGAAATCGTCGGCGAAATCGACGACGAGCACGACGAAGCCGTGCCGCCGCAATTGATTGTCGCGCAGGCCGACGGTAGCTGGCTGGTCGACGCGCTGACGCCGATCGAGGATTTCAACGAGCAGTTCGAGACCGCGTTTTCCGATGAGGAATACGACACCGTGGGCGGCCTCGTCACCGCCGAGATCGGCCACCTGCCGGACCCCGGCGAAACCGCGACGCTGGGCGACTACGCGTTCGACGTGACGCGCGCAGATGATCGACGGGTGTTGCAGTTCCGCGTCCGCAAGAACGCCGCCGCGTAGCGGGATTCGGGATTCGGGATTTGGAGCGAGCGTAAAAATCTGTCGTCATTCCGGACGCGGCGCAGCCGCGATCCGGAACCCAGTGCCTTTGCTTTGCTCGCCATCCCGGCGCAGGCAGGGATCCAGTGTCTTTGCTCTTATCATGGCCTGCCACTGGGCCCCGGCCTCCGCCGGGGCGACGCATCGGAATTTTCGCGAACCATGCACCTCCCATCACACCTGCGCGCGGAATCGCGCTTCGTCCCGTGCCTTGCGTGGCTCGTTCCGGTTCTGGTCGTTCTGCTTTTCCTCATGCTCCCCGCACGCGCCCACGCCGGCGTCGCCGACGCACCGGGCGCCGATCTGCGCGTGGATCTTTACACCTACGGGCCCGGCTCGGTGTACTGGGAACGCTTCGGCCATGACGCGCTGGTGATCACCGACACGACGACGGGCGAGGCGTACGCGTTCAACTACGGCCTGTTCGATTTCGACCAGAAGGATTTCTACCTCAACTTCGCGCGCGGCATCATGATCTACCGCGCCGCGGCCTGGCCCGCGGGCGACGACATCCGGGAATATTCCGGCGAAGGCCGTTCGATCACCAACCAGCATCTGAACCTGACGCCCGCGCAGCGCGCGAACCTTCGCGACTTTCTTGTCTGGAACGTGCAG
>JAICIW010000062.1 GCA_025928735.1 Rhodanobacteraceae bacterium
ACCCAGCCCTCGCCCGTGCCGCGATGGATCACGCGGTCGTTCGCTTGCACTTCCGCGGCGGGCAGCGCGGGCATTTCCTTGAGGCGTGCGTAGATCGGGGTGAAGTCGGGCTCGGTGGCGTCCATCAATTGCTGGAAACTCTCGATCACGAAATAGGTTTGCTGGTAGGTGTCGATCTTGTAGCGGGTGCGCATGATGCGCTCCAAGTCGAAACCGATCCGGTTGGGTGAATTCGATTCCAGGCAGTAGATCGACTCGCCCTTGGAACTGACGATGCCGGAACCGTAGATGCGCACGCCTTCGGGTGTGTTGATCAACCCGAATTCCACTGTGTACCAGTACAGCCGCGTCAGGTTCATCAGCGCATCGGCGTCGATGCCGTGCGCCTTGACGCCGCCGCGGCCGTAGGCCTGCACGTAGTCGGCAAATACCGGGTTCAGCAGCATCGGCACGTGGCCGAACAGGTCGTGGAACAGGTCGGGTTCGGAAAGGTAATCGAGCTGCTCGGGTTTCCGGATCCACCAGGTCACCGGGAAGCGGCGATTGGCGAGATGATCGAAGAAGGTCAGTTCCGGCAGCAGACCTTCGACGCCGACGATTTCCCAGCCGGTGCCGGCTTTCAGGATCTTGTTCAAATCGTCGAACTTGGGAATCGCGTCGGGCGTCATACCGAAGCGCTCCTGGTTCTCGATGAACTCCTTGCAGGCGCGGCCCTTCAATACTTCGCGCTGGCGGCGAAACAGCGTGGCCCACACTTCGTGTTCCGTGCGCGTGTAGCTCGCCCACGGCTGCTCGACGGTTTCGGTGGTGTAAACCGGAATGTAGCCGCGGTCGGTTTGCTGGTGTTCGACGCGGCGCGGCGTGGTGTTCATGGCGCAATCCTCGTTCGCATGCGCCCAGTGTAAGCCGAAGCCAATCGGGATGCCCGTGACGCCGCACTCACGTTAAAGTAACGCCCTTCCATTTTTGCGGAGGGCGCGGCGGCAACGCGCGCCGGAAAACCCTTGAGTCTGTTGCGTTGCGTGTGGCGTGTGCTGCTGTTGTTGCTGGTGGTGGTCGGCGGCTGCCTGCTGGCCATCTTCCTGCTGCCGCATGGCCCGAAGCCCGGCACTGCGGGCGCGGGGCTGTTGCGCAACTGGTCGCGCCTGTTCCTGCGCTGCTTTGGTCTACACGTGAAGCGTGTAGGCGAACCGCTGCACGATCCGGTGATGTTCGTCGCCAACCACGGTTCGTGGATGGACATCAGCGTGTTGCATGCGGTGCGTCCGGCCGATTTCGTGGCCAAGGCCGAAATCGGGCGCTGGCCGCTGGTGGGCTGGATGGCGCGCCGTGGCGGCACGATTTTCCATCAGCGCGGCAGCACCGATTCGCTGGCGCAGGTAATGGCGGTGATGAGCGATCGCCTGCGCGTCGGCCGCAGCATTGCCGCGTTTCCCGAAGGCGGCACCGCGCCGGCCGGCACGCTGAAGGTGTTCCACGCGCGCATCCTGCAGGCGGCGCTGGACGCGGAGGCGCCGGTGCAGCCGGTCGCATTGCGCTACTTGCGCAACGGCGCGCCCGCGCCCGACATATTGTTCACGCGCGGCGAGAGTTTCCTGCACAACGTGGGCCGGGTATTGGCAACGCGTTCGCTGACCGCCGAAGTGCATTTCCTCAAACCCGTGTCGTTCGAGCCGGAAGGCGGTCGCCGCCGGATGGCCGAAACGGCGCGTGCCGAAATCGCGCAGGTGCTGGGCATCACCGCATGACACCGACGGCAGATGACGATTTCCGGCCGTCGTGGTGGCTGCGCAGTCCGCACGTGCAGTCGATGCTGGCCTCGAGTTCGCTGCGGCGCCGCTTGCGGGGCGCGCGTACACGTCGGCTCGAACGGGAAGCCGAATGGGTGACGCTGGATTGCGGTGACGGCGTGCGACTCACCGGTTGCCGCACCGTCCAGAACGTTGCCCCGAAGGCGCATGGCTTGGCGGTGCTGTTCCACGGCTGGGAAGGCAGCACGCGTTCCGCTTACTTGCTGCAGACCGGCGCGCGCTTGCTGGAGGAAGGTTGGGATGTATTCCGCCTCAACTTCCGCGACCACGGCGACACCCATGCGCTGAATCCGGGCATCTTCCATTCCTGCCTGATCGACGAAGTGGTCGGTGCGCTGGGTCAGGTGCAGCAGCGGTATCCGACCCGCCCGTTGGTGCTGGTGGGCTTTTCGCTGGGCGGCAACTTCGCGTTGCGCGCGGCACTGCGCGCGCCCGGCGCCGGCATCGATCTCGCGCGCGTGATCGCGGTCTGCCCGGTGATCGATCCGCACGCCGGGCTGTTTCAGCTGGAACACGCGCCGCGGATGTACCACGATTACTTCATGTGGAAGTGGCGGCGTTCGCTGCGGCTCAAGCAGCGCGCGTTCGCCGGCACCGAACTGTTCACGCGTCGCGATTTGCGCGGCACGCTGCGCACGCTGACCGAAGCACTGGTGTTGAAGCACACCGATTTCGGGAGTCTCGACAATTATCTGGATGGCTATTCGGTGGCGGGCGATCGGCTGGCCGAGTTGCGCGTTCCGACTTCGATCCTGGCGACCTGCGATGACCCGGTGTGCCCGGCGAGCGATCTCGCGACGATGACATTGCCGTCGTGCGTCGAGGTGACGCTCACCCGACACGGCGGTCATTGCGGCTTCATCCGCGACCGCCATCTCGGCAGCTGGTCCGAAGACTACATTGCCGCGCGTTTCGCGCGCTTGCGCGATCGTCCCTGATCGTTGCTTCGCCCGGCGGAACGACTTGCCGGAGTTGCTGGGCGGCCGGCAAGACCAGAACGGGCTTCCATCTGATTTGACGCCATTCGGCCGATCGAAGCTGCTGTCGTGAAAAATCAGGCCAGGGACGGCCGTTCTGGCTGCCCCGAGCGCTGACAGCACCCACACGCGCGACTGATTTTTATGACGCGGCGATCGGGACGATCGCATAAATGAAGCATAATACGCGATCGTTCCGGAACGTCTCACATGCTTGAAGACCTGGTCCAACTGCACCGCGCCGGCCGTCTCGACGAAGCCGAAAGCGGTTATCGCCAACTGCTGGCCGAGAATCCCGACAGCGCGGCCGTGTTGCATCTGCTCGGGATCCTGCGCGGCCAGCGTGGCGACCTGCCAGAGGCGTACAGGCTGGTGCGGCGTGCCACGGAACTCGATCCCGGCAACGCTGCCTGCCAGCACACGCTGGGCGAGATGTATCTCAGCGAAAGTCGGCTCGACGAGGCCCAACAGGCCTACGACCAGGCGCGTCAGTTGAATCCGAATCTCGCTGCCGCGCACGCTGGTCTCGGCCAGGTCGCGCTGCTGCGCGGCGATGCCGAAGGCGCCGAAAGCCATTTCAGGGTGGCGTTGCGCGCGGACGAAAATGACGTGCAGGCGCTGACGGGCCTCGGCAACATCGCGCAGTTGCGCGGTGATTCACCGCGCGCGGTGCAACTGCTGACGCAAGCCGCGGAACTCGCGCCGGACGATCCCCTGATCCAGACCGGCTACGCGCAGGCGATGCTGGATCAGGACATGCTGGATTTCGCGGCGAAGGCGCTCGACAACGCATTGACGGTAAAGCCCGATTATCCGCTGGCGCAGGTGTTGCGGGCCGACGTGCACGTGCGCAAAGGCGACATCGCGGCGGCGCTGCCGATCTTCGAATCGCTGCTGGCGCGCGGCGAACAGGCCGCGGCGGCGCGGGTGGGCTTGGGCGACGTCGCGCGGACACAAGGCCGCATCGACGAAGCCATCGCGCAGTACGACGAAGCCCTGCGCATCCAGCCCGGGCTGCATTCCGCGGCGGTACGCCGTGCCGACCTGCTGGCACGCACCAAGCGGATTGACCAGGCCATCGACGATCTGCGCTGGCATGTGGCGAGCTACCCTGAAGGCGTGCGGGCGCACGCTGCACTCGCGCGTTTGCTGATGCGGCTCGGCCGCCATGACGAAGCGGTTTCCGTGTGGACGGGCGCCGAGGCGCGCTGGCCCGATGACGCCGATCTGAAGGCGCAACACGCGCTGGCATTGGATGGCGCCGGGCGCGTCGACGAGGCCTTGGCGCTCGCGGAAGTCGCGGCGTCTTCGCCGCGGCCGGCACTGGCGGCGCTGCGCGCGCGGGGTGCTTTGCTGGCGGGCGACCCCGCTGCCGCGGTGCAACGCTTGCAGCGCGTGGATGAGCGCCAGTTCGAGGGCAAGCCGCCGTTGCTGGCGCGCCGCCATCAACGCCTGCTGGGGCTGGCGTTCGATGCGCTGGAGCAATGGCCGGATGCGGCCGAAGCGTTCATGCGCGCGCAGCGTGTCACCGGCGGCCGGCTACCGGACCTGCCGTCCGTGGATGAATCGACATCCACGGAACTGCATCGCCTCGCCGACGCACCCGATTTCGCGGAAGCACGCGATGGGGCGCCGGTGTTCCTGTGCGGGCTGCCGGGTTCCGGCGTTGGCCAAGTGGCCGCGCTGCTGGCCGACCAGCCGGGCTGGTTCGTGCGCCGCGAGCGCTTCGAAGCGGTGCCGGACTTCGTGAATGCCCCGTTCGATCCGCGCCTCGGCCAGCCTCTGGGGCAGGCCGATCTCGCGATGCTCGCGCGTCGTTACCGCCGACCGCTGGAGCGTGCGGGCAACATCGACATGAGCCGCGTGGTCGACTGGATTCCGGTGCTGGATGCGCGGGTGGCGCCGGTGATCAAGCGTGCGCTGCCGGGCGCGCGACTGGTGATCGTGCAGCGCGAGCCGCACGACATGCTGCTCGACTGGCTGGGTTTCGGCTGGTCGGAAGGGTTTTCGATGCCCGATCCGTTGACCGGCGCGCGCTGGTTGCGGCTGGCGGCCACCCATATCGTGCAGGCCGCCGAGATCCTGCCGAGTTTCCGGGTCGATCCCGATGCGTTGCTGGCGGCGGGTGATTCGGACATGCGGATGCGGTTGGGCGTGTTCCTGGGCCTGGCCGACCTGCAGCCGGGTCCGATGGCGCGCGGTGCCCGCAAGGGCCGCGGCGGCCTGCCGGTCAGTTTCGTGCCCGGACATTCCAGTCATTACCGCGAAGTGTTCTCCGAAGCGTTCGCGACGCTCGATGATCCGGAACCCGTGACCGCGCCGTAAGGCCGCGTTGCGATTTTGCGCAAACGCAAGCGGACTCTGGCCTCGGAGGGAGTCGCGCCAGCGCGTGGTCTGGCTTCTCGCGACCGCTGCTCCCGTCCCGAAATTCTCGTTCTGATAACACTCAGGCCGATACGCTTGATGGTTCGTGCCGTGGGATGGGTCGTGATGACTGCATTGCAGCGTTTTTCCCTCGCTCTTGCCGCCGTCGCCTTGGCGACCGTCTCGTCAGCCGCGCTCGCGGCACCGCCGCTGCAAAGCCTGAAGGTGCCCGCGGGTTTTCACGTTTCCATCTACAGCGACCAGGTGCCGAACGCGCGCGAAATCGCGCTCGGGACCCGCGACACCGTGTTCGTGGGGTCGGGTGGGGGCAATGTGTACGCGCTGACGGGTATGAAGGACGGCCGCGCCGAGCACGTGCACGTGATTGCGAAAGGTCTGCAAATGCCGATCGGCGTCGCCTTCCACGATGGCGCGCTGTACGTGTCGGCGGTCAGCAGGATCCTGAAGTACCCCGACATTGAAAAACACCTCGCTGATCCGCCGAAACCCGTCGTCGTCACCGACAAGCTCCCGTCCAAGACCCACCACGGCGGGAAATTCATCGCGTTCGGCCCCGACGGCAAGCTGTACGTGCCGATCGGCGCGCCCTGCAACATCTGCAATCCCGGCCAGGACTTCGCCAAGATCATCCGGATGAACCCGGATGGGAGCGACTGGCAAACCGTCGCCACCGGCATCCGCAATACGGTCGGCTTCGACTGGCAGCCGGGTACCCACACGTTGTGGTTCACCAACAACGGTCGCGACCTGATGGGTGACGACGTGCCCGATGACACCTTGAATCGCGTCACCAAGCTGGGCGAGAATTTCGGGTATCCGTATTGCCACGCGGGCAACGTGCTCGACCCGGAATTCGGCAAGGGCCATTCCTGCAGCGAATTTGCGCAGCCGGCGTTGCGTCTCGGGGCGCACGTGGCGTCACTCGGCATGCGGTTCTATGTCGGGCAGATGTTTCCCGCCGCGTACCACGATGCGGTCTTCATCGCCGAACATGGCTCGTGGAATCGTTCACGCAAGTCGGGCTACCGTGTGGTGGTGGCGCATGTGGGCAAGGACGGCAAGGTCGGTGGCCCCGGACCGTTCCTGACCGGCTTCCTCGATGGACAGACAGCCTTGGGTCGCCCCGCCGACGTGCAGCCGATGCGGGATGGCAGCCTGCTGGTTTCCGACGACGACAATGGCGTGATTTATCGGATTACGTTTGTGCGTTCGTCCATGAACCCTACATCGCGTGGCGACTCGTCTCGTCACGAAAATCGCGATCCCTGACACAGAACGGCTATCCATGGCCTGACTTTTCACCAACAGCCGCTTCGGACGAAGCGCTCCAGAGCCACTTCAATCCACTTCCGAATCCATTCTCGAAATGCAGATCCGCAGCGATAGTTTCGACAACCACGCGCGCATTCCCGCCGAATTTGCGTTCGGCAAGCCCGGCGACAATGGCGAGGTGTGCGTGCTGGCCGGCAACCGCAATCCGCAGCTTGCATGGAGGGATGCGCCGGAGGGCACGCAATCGTTCGCGCTGGCGTGCATCGATACCGACGTGCCCAGCAAGGGTGACGACGTCAACAAGGACGGCCGCAGTGTGCCGGCCGACCTGCCGCGCGTGGATTTCGCGCACTGGCTGATGATCGACATTCCCGCCACCTGCACCGCGATCGCGGCCGGCGCGTCCAGCGACGGCATCACGCCACGCGGCAAACGACAGCCTGACGGTCCCGCGGGTTCACGACAGGGACGCAATGGCTACAGCGAATGGTTTGCGTCCGATCCCGACATGGCCGGCGAGTACCTGGGTTACGACGGTCCCTGCCCACCCTGGAACGACACGTTGTTGCACCACTACCACTTTCGCCTGCATGCGCTGGACGTGGCGCGTCTCGACTTGCCGTATCAGTTCGGCTGGCCGGAACTGCAGCAGGCGCTGCGCGGTCATATTTTAGGCCAGGCCGAGTGGGTGGGTACCTACAGCCTGAACCCGGCCGTGGTCGACTGAACTGAACGGGCCGGCGGGCGTTTCGCGATTTTCGCCATTCCGTCACGATGCTCGCTGTATGGTCCGATTCCACCGTCCATGTCGAAGGCGGGGCAAAAAATGGTTTTCGTCGCGCCGGTGGGCGCGCCATCAAGGAGAGGATCATCATCATGGCCAACGACATCAGCAGTGAAGCAGGACGCAACGGTAACCCGCACGAGCGCATCGAGCGCACCGCGACGCGTGTCAAGGAAGGCACATCCAGCGCCGTCAGCGGCGCGAAGGAAAAATTCGACGCCGCCGCAGATCACATCGAATCGGGCCTGCACCGTGCCACCGACGCCAGCGCGCGCGGCGCCGAACGCGCCGCCGACAAGGCGGGCGAATGGCGCGACCGCGGCGCCGATCTGGCTTCCCGAGCCCGCGACCGCGCGGACGACGCGCTCGGCAACGTGCGCGATTTCGTGCGCGAGAAGCCGGTGCAATCGGTGGCGATCGCACTGGCGGCCGGTTGGTTGCTCGGTCGGTTGCTGGGTCCGCGTCGCTGACGCGGCCAATGGTTTCCCGGCGGGCGTGCAGGGATGAACGTCGAAACCGAAGAACGCCCGGAGTCGGCTGAATCCAAGACGGAACGGGCGGCTGCGGAGGCTTCGGCCGGTGCGGTGCTGAGCGCCGGCGCCGCACTGTTCTCCTCCCTGCAGCGCACGGCTGCGGCACTGTTGGCGCTGTTGAAGGCCGAGGCGCAGGTATTCGGCGCGAGCATCAGTCTGATCGTCCTTTCCGGCGTCGCGTTGGTCGCGTTTGCCGTGGCGCTGTGGGTATGTGTGGTGGCGCTGATCGGCTGGGCGCTGGCCGTGGCGACGCACTCGGTCGGTATTGCGCTGGGGATTCTGGTCGTGATGCACCTGCTGCTGGTGGCGGGCATCTGGATGGCCATACGGCGTGCCATCTTCCAGGCGACTTTCCCGCGCACCCGCGCGGAATACTCGGCGTTGCAACACGGTTTGCGGCAAGACTTCGCGCGTTTCCAGCGGGCCTCGTCCGTGCCGGAACAGGACTCGGCGCCATGAAGTACACGCGAGCGCTGGCCAAACGCCGACAGGCGCTGGCGCGTGTACGTGCCGCGCGCGGCGACCTGCGCGCGTCGATGAATGAAGTCGTCGATGTTTACCAGGCGCATCCGTTGCCGACGCTGGCCGGCGCGGCGGGCCTCGGTTTCGTGCTGGCGCAATTGCGGGTCGGCGGCGGACTGGTCCGGGCCGGCGTGCGCGTGGCCAGCGGGCCTGCCTGGCGTCTGGTGCGACAATACCTCAACGTCTGAACCATCCGTATTGATGTGGCGAAGGGGGTCCGCCATGCCGCCATCGAGATTTTCAGGAAGCATCGACGTCCCGGGCCAGCGGCCCGTGCCGCCGGGGCGGCTGCAGACGATCCGGCCGCGGCGTCATGTCAGCGCGCTCGGAAGGCGGCGGGTGCGGCGGCTCCGTTCGCTGCGCTTACCGCTGCTGATCCTGATGTTGCTGGCGATCGCCACCACGCTGGTGATGGCGCGCTCGCTGTTCATTCCATTGGTGCTTGCCGGGTTCATCGCGCTGGGTCTTAATCCGATCGTGGCGGGCCTGCACCGCATCTACGTGCCACGCCCGGTGGGCAGCCTGCTGGTGATGATTGCGTTGGCCGCCGCCCTGACGGGCAGCGTGATCGCCCTGAGTGCGCCGGCCGCGGCCTGGTTGAAGGATGCGCCGACCGCCATGCGCGACGTCGGCTACAAGGTGAAACGCCTGACGCGGCCCATCACCCGCGTCAGTCATGCCGCATCGCAATCGCTCGCCGGCATC
>JAICIW010000199.1 GCA_025928735.1 Rhodanobacteraceae bacterium
AAAGGCCGGCAGGTTTACATCGAGGGTTCGCTGCGCACCGACAAGTACACCGACAAGGAAGGCGTCGAACGTTACTCCACCGACATCGTCGCCAATGAGATGCAGATGCTGGGCGGCCAAGGTGAGGGCGGCGGTGGTGGCCGGGGAGAAGGTGGCGATTACCGTCCGCGTTCGCCGCAGGGACGTCCGGCTGGCGGGGCGCCGGGCGGCGCGCGCCAGTCCACACCGCCCCCACCGCAGGACAACGGCTTCGAGGACGACGATATCCCGTTCTGAGATACACCTCTGCAAAGGTGTAGACGACAGTGGCAGCAACCGAAACATTCGAAGGCGGGTGTGATTGCCGGTTCATCCGCTATTGCCTCACCCGCATGCCACTATTCGTGCATTGCTGCCACTGCCGCTGGTGCCAGCGCGAAACCGGCAGTGCGTTCGTGTTGAACGCGCTGATCGAAACCGAATGCGTGGAACTGCCGGACGGCGCGCCCGAAATGGTGGCGACGCCTTCGGCGAGCGGCAAGGGCCAGCACATCGCGCGTTGTCCGCATTGCCGCGTTGCGCTGTGGAGCCATTACGCGGGCGCGGGTCAGAAGTTTGCCTTCGTGCGCGTGGGCACGCTCGATGATCCCGACCGTTTCCCGCCCGACATCCATATCTTCACGATGTCGAAGCAGCCTTGGGTGATCCTGCCGGAAAGCGTGCCGGTCATGCGCGAGTATTACGACCGCGAGACATACTGGCCGAAAGCGAGCCTTGAGCGGCGTGCGGCGCTGCTCGCGAAATCTTCAACGTAGGTTGGGCTGAACCGGCGCCCTCTGCCGGTGAAGCCCAACACTGGCGCTCACGATGTTGGGCTTCCGCCGATGGAGCCGGCCTCAGCCCAACCTACGAACCCCCTATTTCGATTTGGGTCCGCGCATCGGTACTGCGTGGCCGTACAACGAGGTGGGGTCGCGCGACAGCTTGTTCTTGTCGAGGGCGTCCAGATAGGACTGCCAGTTCTTGTCCTGCTGGGCGCCGAGATCGTGCAGGGTTTCCCAGGAGTAGATGCCGGTGGCGTGTCCATCGGTGAAGTGCAGCGAGACGGCGTAATTGCCGACTGGCTGCAGTTCCATGATCCCGACTTCGCGCTTGCCGGCGACCAGCACCTGCTGGCCGGGTCCGTGGCCCTGGACTTCGGCGGACGGTGAATAGACACGCAGGTATTCGGCCGGCAGCACGAAGCGTTCGCCGGAGTCGAACACGACTTCAAGCGTGCGCGACTTCTTGTGCAGGGTGATGTCCGTGGGTCTGGGCGTGGTCATCCGACGATTTTATCGGCACACGGCGCCGCGGGCCTGATGCCGGTCAATCACGTGTGATGCACTAATGCACGCTGCCGAACCCCGACCCCGCAAAGTCGATCCGCGGCGGCTGGCCGGCGACGTCCAGCAGCACCTGCGCGTACGGTTCATCGAAGCTCACGGTGGAAATCTCGTCCCAGCCGAAGAACGACGGCTCGCGCAGCCATTCGGCGTCGGGGGTGATTTCCTGCAGGGTGAAACCGTCTTCCTCGGTGCCGAGCGGGCGGCCGATGTAGCAGACCTCGTGTTCGTCCTCGGTGTCGACGTGCACGCACATCACCGCCGCGTATTCGGCCGCGGCGCGCACCACTTGGGTAGTGTCGTCCAGCGGAAAATTACGCGGCAGGCGTGGATGGACGTTGCGGATCGCCAGCGCCTTTTCGATGAAGACATGATGGCCGTCCGGCGCCTCGACTTCGCTGATGTCGGCGAGCCGCAGCGCGTACAGACCATCGAAACTGATCTGGTCGCCGACCACCCACATCAGCAGCCATTCCTTGCCGATGCCGGCGAGGTAACCACAGAAGCTGCCATCCTCGAGATTGCTGCGCCACACGCGCACCAGTTCACCGCGTTGCATGGCGCCCCGCAGCTTGGGGCGCGGGCTGGCGGACTGGAATTTCAGAACCTTGCCCATGACGTCATTCTAGCCGGACCGGGCAGCGACTGCCCGGATGCCGGTTTCACAGGATATAGCGGGAGAGATCTTCGTTCGAAGCCAGGTCTTTGAGGTTTTTGTCGACATATTCGGCGTCGATCGAGTATTTTTCGCCACTTTTGTCGGCGGCTTCGAACGAAATGGATTCCAGCAGGCGTTCCATGACCGTCTGCAGGCGGCGGGCGCCGATGTTCTCGGTGCTCTCGTTGACCTGGAAGGCCACTTCGGCCAGTTTGGCGATGCCGTCCTCGGTGAATTCCAGCTTCACGCCTTCGGTATTGAGCATCGCGGCGTATTGCTTGGTCAGCGCGTTATTGGGTTCGGACAGGATGCGTTCGAAATCCTTGACCGACAGCGCCGACAACTCCACACGGATCGGCAGGCGACCCTGCAGTTCCGGAATCAGGTCCGAGGGCTTGGCCATCGAGAATGCGCCCGATGCAATGAACAGCACGTGGTCGGTCTTGACCGGGCCGTATTTGGTGGACACCGTCGAGCCTTCGACCAGCGGCAGCAGGTCGCGCTGCACGCCTTCGCGCGACACGCCGGCACCGCCCCAATCGCTGCGCTGGGCGACCTTGTCGATCTCGTCGATGAACACGATGCCGTTCTGTTCGCAATTCTCGATCGCCTGCGCGCGCAGTTCGTCGTCATTAAGCAGCTTGCCGGCCTCTTCGTCGATCAGCATGGGCCGCGCGGCCTTGATCTTGAGCTTGCGTTTCTGCGTCTTGCCGCCACCCATGCTCTGGAACATCGAGCGCAGTTGCTGTGACATCTCCTCCATGCCCGGCGGCGCCATGATTTCCACGCCCACGTTCATGGAAAACTCGAGTTCGATTTCGCGCTCATCCAGCGCGCCCTCGTGCAGTTGCTTGCGAAGCTTGCCGCGCGTGGACGAATCGGATTCGAGCTGTTGTTGCTGATCGGCCTGCTGGTCCCAACCGCCGCTGGTTTCGCGGCGCGGCAGCAGCGCATCGAGGATGCGCTCGTCGGCGTGTTCCTCGGCCTGCGATTTCACGCGTTCCTTGGCGAGATCGCGCGTCAATTTGTAGGCCACGTCGGCGAGGTCGCGCACGATGGAATCGACGTCCTTGCCGACGTAACCGACCTCGGTGAACTTGGTGGCTTCCACCTTCACGAACGGCGCTTTCGCGAGCGTCGCGAGGCGTCGCGCGATCTCGGTTTTGCCGACCCCGGTCGGCCCGATCATCAGGATGTTCTTGGGCGTCACTTCATTGCGGAATGCGGGATCGAGCTGCATCCGGCGCCAGCGATCGCGCAGCGCGATGGCCACCGCGCGCTTGGCGTTGTGCTGGCCGATGATGAAGCGGTCGAGTTCGTTGACGATTTCGCGGGGGGTCAATTCGGACATGGGGACCGGAATCGGGAATGATGAATGGGGATCGGGAGAGCGGTGGTTTCGGGCGGGTCAATGGGCAGTCAGCGAGTTTTTTGCCGATTCTCTATTCTCGTTCTCGACTCCCAGCTCTTCGATCGTGACGTTGTGATTGGTGTAGATGCAGATGTCGCCGGCAATCCCGAGCGCCTTCTCGACGATCTGGCGTGCATCCAGATCGGAGTTGTCCAGCAACGCCTTGGCCGCGGCTTGCGCATAGGGGCCGCCCGAGCCGATCGCGATCAGGCCGTACTCGGGCTCCAGCACGTCACCGTTGCCGGAGATCAAGAGCGAAGCTTCCTTGTCGGCCACCGCCAGCATGGCTTCCAGGCGGCCCAGTCGCCGGTCGGTGCGCCATTCCTTGGCCAGCTCCACCGCGGCGCGGGTCAACTGGCCGTTGTGCTTGGCCAGCTTGTCTTCGAACAGTTCGAACAGGGTGAATGCGTCCGCGGTCGCGCCGGCAAACCCCGCCAGCACGTCGGAATTCTTGCCCAGCCTGCGGATCTTGCGCGCGTTGGCCTTGACCACGGTGTTGCCCAGCGTGACCTGGCCATCGCCGCCCAGCACGACCTTGTCGCCCTTGCGTACGGACAGGATGGTGGTGGCGTGGAAGGATTCCATGGCGCTCTCGTTCTCGGGGATGCCGCAAAGGTGGGGATGGCTGCAGCCGATCCCAAGCACGCCGGGCCCGTTCGCGCCGCCCGATATGGCCTAATCGTGGCGCGACAATCGGGCCGAACGGCCGGGTCAGCGCACCCAGTGTCGCCACTGGCATTTTCATTGCGCTAATTTTTCGCCGCGAGTATCGTTAAATCGCGGTTAGCTGAACCCCAAGGGGGAGGTACGCGGCACACGCGACACACCACGCCGGGGAATCCGGCGGGACGCGGTGCACGCGATTGCATTGTTCGATTTCCGCTGGAGAGCCCATGAACCATCAAATGAAACGCCTGTCGCTCGCGGTCCGCGTCGGCTTGACCGCCGGTCTGGTTGCAGCCGCCGGCCTTGCCCAGGCGCAGCAGCCTTCACAAGATCAGGGCAACACCAAGGGTCAACCCAAGACGCTACAAACCGTGGTCGTGACCGGATCGTTGATCCGGCGTGTCGATACCGAAACTGCCAGTCCCGTCACCATCATCGATCGCCAGAACATCACCAGTTCCGGCAAACCGACGCTCGGCGACGTGCTCCAGCAGTTGCCCAGCGTCGCCGGCAATGCCACCAATCCGCAGAACAACTCCAACGGCGGCGGCGTCGCCTCGCCGTTGACCGAGGGCGGCGACGGCGCCTCGCGCGTGTCGCTGCGTGGCCTGGGCACCGGCCGCACGCTGGTGTTGATCGACGGACAACGCATGCTCAACGCCGACATGAATCTGGTGCCGCAGAACATGGTCCAGCGGATCGACGTGCTGGCCGAGGGCGCGTCGACCACGTACGGTTCCGATGCCGTGGGCGGCGTGGTGAACATCATTCTGCGCCACGACTTCGACGGCGTGGAAATGAGCTTCAACGATGGCATCTCCAACCAGGGCGATGGTCAGCGGCACGGCATCAGCCTGAGCATGGGCCACACCGGCGACAGGTACAACATCGTTGGCGGCATCGATTACAACAAGTACG
>JAICIW010000178.1 GCA_025928735.1 Rhodanobacteraceae bacterium
CCAGCACGTCGAGCACGTGGTCGCGTGAGTAGCATTGACCGGACGCACCGATTTCCCAGAAGTCGTCCACAGTCATGCGCGCGTAATCGGCGCGCGAGGTGCCGAAACCCGGATGATGGAAGATCGGTTCGCGCCGGCGCAGTTCCTCCAGCATCGCCATGAGGTGCGGCGGTGTCACAAGATCGGGTTGCTGGCTCATGCGTTGCCTGCCTTTTCGCGCTGGCGCGCCAGCGCCCATGCGACGTGCTCGCGTAACAGCGATGAGGGATCTTCGGCGCGCGCACGGAGCGCCTCCATCACTTCTTCCGAATGCGGCGCGTTGCCGAGCGCCACCGCGACGTTGCGCGAAAACCCTTCGAAGCCCGCGCGGCGGATCGGCATGCCTTCGGTCTTTTTCAGGAATTCGGCTTCAGTCCACGCGAACAGCTCCACCAGCCTCGCGCCGTCCAGGCCGTGGCGCGGCGCGAAGTCTTCTTCGCATGTGGGCCTCGCGAACTTGTTCCACGGACACACGAGCTGGCAATCATCGCAACCGAAAACCCGGTTGCCCATCAGCGGCCGCAAGTCTTCGGGAATGGCATCCTTCGATTCGATCGTCAGATAGGAAATGCAGCGCCTCGCATCCAACTGGTACGGACCGACGATCGCCTGCGTCGGGCACACATCGATGCAGCGCGTGCAGGTGCCGCAGTGGGCCGTCGAAGGCTTGTCGAGCGGCAGCGGCAGATCCGTGAGCAGTTCGCCCAGGAAGAACCACGAACCTGCATCGCGATCCAGCACCAGCGTATGCTTGCCGATCCAGCCGAGTCCGGCATTGCGGGCCAGCGCCTTCTCCATCACCGGCGCGGAATCGGTGAAGGCGCGATAGCCGAACGGACCGACTTCGCCGGCAATGCGATCGGCGAGTTTCTGCAGGCGGCTGCGGATCAGCTTGTGGTAATCGCGTCCGAGTGCGTAGCGCGAGATGTACGCGCGCTCGCCGTCGCCGAGCGTCCGCCATGCAGCCTCGGCATTCATGCCGCGCGGGAAATAATCCATCCGCGCGGAGATCACGCGCACCGTCCCGGGCTGCAGTTCATCCGGGCGGCTGCGCTTGCTGCCGTGTCGCTGCATGTAATCCATGCTGCCGTGGCGACCCTGTTCCAACCATGCCTGCAGGCGCGCTTCGTCTTCGCGCAGATCGACGCCGGTGACGCCGATTTTCGCGAATCCGAGTTCCACCCCCCACGCCTTGATCCGCTGCGCGAGCGCGGCGAAATCGATGGCCTCGACGATGGCTTCACTGCCCGTTTGCATAGCCACATTGTAGGATCACGCGATGGCCAACCTCGACCCGCAGTCCGCGCTTTTTACGACCGCACAGGTACGCGCGCTCGATCAGGCCGCGCTCGGCGATGGCATCGCCGGCATCGAATTGATGGAACGCGCCGCGCGCGCGGCGCTCGCTGCGCTGCAGCGACGCTGGCCACAGGCACGCACGCTGTGCGTGTTGTGCGGACCCGGCAACAACGGTGGCGACGGGTTCCTGCTGGCCGCGCTTGCGCGCGCGGCAGGTCTGCAGGCGAGCGTGATCGCATTGCCGGGCCAGTCTTCCGGCGACGCGGCGCAGGCGCGCGAATGTTTCACGGGCGAAGGCGGGCAGGTGTCGTCGGTGACCGAACAACTGCCCGAAGCCGACGTGTACGTGGACGCGTTGTTCGGTTCCGGCCTGAATCGCGCGCCGGCTGGCGATGCGGCGATGCTGATCGCGGCCGTCAATGCGCAGTCGCGTCCGGTGCTTACGCTGGACGTGCCGAGCGGGCTGAATTCGGACACGGGTGTTGCGTTCGAACCGTGCCTGCGGGCGACCGCGACCGTCTGTTTCGTGGGCTGGAAACGCGGGCTGTTCACGGCACAGGGGCCCGACCAGTCCGGCGAGCGCAGCCTTGCCACACTGGATGTCCCGACCCCCGCGTACGCCCATGCCGAAGCCGATGCGACATTGCTGATGCCGCAGGCGTTGCCGACCCGTGCGCGCGACAGCCACAAGGGGCGTTACGGCCACGTGCTCGCGATCGGCGGCGATCTTGGTGCCGGCGGGGCGGTGCGCATGTGCGGTGAAGCCGCCGCGCGCGTCGGTGCAGGATTGGTCAGCGTCGCGACGCGCGAAGCCAACGTCGGTGCGATCCTCGCCGCGCGCCCCGAGTTGATGCCGCACGGCGTGCACGTGCCGCGCAATCTCGAAGCGTTGCTGGCGCGCGCGAGCGTGCTGGCGCTGGGCCCCGGGCTGGGTCAGGACGATTGGGGTCAGGGTTTGTGGCAAGCCGCGCTGGATGCGAGCAAACCCACCGTGCTGGATGCCGACGGGCTCAACCTGCTGGCATTGCGCGCGCGTGCATTGCCGGAGCAGATCGTGATGACGCCGCACCCCGGCGAAGCCGCGCGGCTGCTGGAAACGACGACCGCCGACGTGCAGGCGGATCGTTTCGCAGCCGTGCGCGGGCTCGCGCGCAAGTACGGCGCGGTGGTGGTCCTGAAGGGTGGCGGATCGCTGGTCGCCGATCCCGAAGGCCGCGTGGCGGCGTGCCCGTGGGGCAATCCGGGCATGGCGTCCGGTGGCATGGGGGACGTGCTCACCGGCGTGATCGCGGGCCTTCTCGCGCAAGGCCTCACGCCCTGGGATGCGGCCTGCCTCGGCGTCGGCCTGCATGCACGCGCCGGTGATCTGGCGGCGCGCGCGGGCGAGCGCGGCATGCTGGCGTCGGATCTGTTTCCGTACCTGCGCGCACTGGTGAATGGTCGTGCCTGAATCAGCCCCGGCACTCGTGATCTTGCTGCCCGGCGAAGCCGCGACGACGGCGCTCGCGCAACGCCTCGCGCCCGCGCTGCTGGAGGGCGGCGTGGTATTCCTGCGGGGCGAACTGGGCGCCGGCAAGACCACCTTCGCGCGTGCCCTGCTGCGCGCGCTCGGCGTCGGCGAGCGCGTGAAAAGCCCAACCTACAGTCTGCTCGAACGCTACATGGTGAATGGCCGCGACGCGTTCCATCTCGACCTCTATCGCATCGCCGATGCGGGCGAACTGGAATGGCTGGGTCTCGATGAACTGGACGCGCCGGGAACCCTCGTGCTGGTGGAGTGGCCCGAACGCGGTCGTGGCGCATTGCCGTCGCCCGATCTCCAAGTGGCGCTGGAGCACGACGACGCGGGGCGACGCGCCTACCTGACCCCGGTTTCCGAACGCGGCCGGCGCTGGATGACGATTCTGGCTGGAGCCGGGGTCCGATAAGCACGCAGCAGTGCCGACTTGGCGTTACTTTCTGAATCCGTATCGATAAAACTATCGCAGATCACGGATAACAAAGGGAAAAGTGCTTGCAATTCGCCGCGGCTTGCGGTTGAATTCAGCACCATGAGGGGGATGAGCCGCCCATCGTTGTCGTTTTTCGCATTCCTTTGCGGGGTGCTGGTGTGCGCAGCCACAGCGGCCGCGGGTACCTCCACCAGCACGGTCAACGCCGTGCGCATCTGGGGCGGGCCGGATTCCACGCGGGTGGTCTTCGAACTGTCCGCGCCGGTCGACTACCGGTTGTTCCAGTTGAGCAAACCCGATCGCGTGGTGCTGGATCTGGACAATGGCGCGTTCGGCAAGGGCGTCGGCGCCAAGCCGGGCAAGGGCGTGGTCAAGGACATGCGGATCGGGCATTTCCAGGGCAAGGCGCGGATCGTGCTGGACCTGGACAGCGCGGCGCACCCGAAGAGTTTCCTGCTGACGCCGGCCGGCCAGTACGGCTACCGGCTGGTGGTGGATCTTGGTACGCCGAGCGGCAAGCCGTCGCAGATCGTGCGCACGATCGATGACGATGTCGCGCATGGCAAGCCGCGGCCGGTGGTAATCGCGGTCGACGCGGGGCACGGCGGCGACGACCCTGGTGCGCGCGGGCAAGGCGGCACGCTGGAGAAGAGCGTCACCCTGGAAATCGCCAAGGATCTGGCCAAGCTGATCGACGCGCAATCCGGCATGCACGCGGTGCTCACCCGCAAGGGCGATTACTTCGTGCCGCTGGAAAAGCGCTTCCAGATCGCGCGCGAACACAAGGCCGACCTGTTCGTGTCGATCCACGCCAATTCCTGCCCGGACTACTGCGATGCGCGCGGCGGATCGGTGTGGGTACTTTCCACCCACGGCAAGCAGAGCGAGGCCGGCAAGTGGCTGGCCAAGAGCGAGAACGCGTCGGATCTGATCGGCGGCGTGTCGCTGGACGACAAGAGCCACATGCTGGCTTCGGTACTGCTGGATCTTTCGCAGGGCGCCAGCATGCACGCGGCGCATGAGGTGGGCAGCGACGTGCTGACTGCACTGGGCAAGATCGGGCCGCTGTATCGCAGCACGGTGCAGGGCGCCAATTTCGTGGTGCTGCGCTCGCCCGACGTGCCTTCGGTCTTGGTGGAGACTGCGTTCATCAGCAATCGCAGCGACGAACGGCGTCTGGACAGCAGCAAGGATCGCAAGCGGTTGGCCGAAGCGGTGCTGACCGGCGTGAAGCAGTATTTCGAAAATACCCCGCCGCCCGGCACCTGGTTTGCCGAACAGCGCAACGAGCGCCTGCACCTGACAGCCGATGCGGCCATCGAAGTCGCGGCCAACGGCAAGACCGCAGCGGGCGCGCAGGCGGTGGTCCCGGATGCACCAACCATGGTCGCTTCGGTGAAGAATGTGGCGCGCACCGACGCCGACGTCCAGGACATGCACAAGGTCTCGCGGGGCGAAACCCTGTCCGGCATCGCGCAGCACTATGGCGTCAGCATGACCGCACTGCGATCCGCCAATTCCAGCAAGATCCAGACCGGAGGCGGAATACAGGTCGGGCAGGTGCTGCTGATACCGAGTTCTTGATTTGTGCGATCGTCCGTGATCGCTGCGCCTTGCGGCACACGGCTGCGCATCGCCGCCTTGGCTTCGGATACTCCAGAACGCCCAACCATGGGCTGACTTCAGATTGTGCGTTCGTCCATGAACGCCGCTCCGTTCAATGGCAAGCAAACTGCGATGCTTGGCTATCTTGAAAATCCAGAACGGCCTTCCATGGCCTGACTTTTCACGGCAGCCGCTGCGCCCGAGAAGCAGGGACGACCGGCTTTGACAGCCGTAATCACGGCGACGATAATGGACGGCTCGCTGCCCGAATAGCTCAGCTGGTTAGAGCACTAGACTGTTAATCTGGGGGTCCTTGGTTCGAGTCCAAGTTCGGGCGCCAGACACCGCAAGGCCGACGCATCGCGTCGGCCTTTTTGTTTGTGGGCGTCGTTGACGTCACGTGGACGCGGTTTTCCCGCATACTCGCGCGCTTCGCTCCCCGCAACAGGAAATCCGCATCGTGGCAGTGCAACCGTTTTCAGCGAATCCTCCCGTCGGCATCAGCGGCATGGCGATCTACGTGCCGCCGTATCGGGTGGATCTTGAACGATGGTCGGACTGGACCGGTAACGATGCTTCGAAGACGCGCGCGGTGGTCGGCCGCGCATTCCGGATGCC